>NZ_JBFUKD010000171.1:0-6430 GCF_056401005.1 Microvirga sp. P4_G7
TCTTGATCCTGATCTACTACGCGCTTCCATTTGTCGGCATCCGCTTCTCGTCCTTCGTGTCGGCGATGATCGCCCTGTCGACGGTCTTTTCTGCCTTCACGGCTGAAGTCATTCGTGCCGGTATCGAGGCAATTCCAAAGGGCCAGTTCGAGGCCGCGTCGGCACTCGGCCTCCATTTCCGCCTGACCTTGTTCAAGGTCATTCTCCCTCAAGCCATGCGCATTGCCATTCCTCCTCAAACGGGGAATTGCGTGGCCCTGTTGAAGGACACTTCGCTTGCATCCGTCGTCGCCATGCCTGATCTCCTCAAGCAGGCGACGGATGCGCAGGCCTATTGGGCCAACCCGACGCCGCTGATCGGCGCCGCTCTGGTCTACCTCGCCCTTCTGTGGCCGCTGATCCGGCTTGTCGCCTATCTCGAGAAGCGCAGCCGCGCCTACGCGCCGCGCTGACCGCAAAGATCGAGAGCGTCATGACGAGCGGACTTCTGACCTTTGCCGGACTTCTCGTCGCCGCGACGGCGACACCCGGCCCGAATGTCATCCTGGTCATGTCAAACGCCATTCGGTACGGGTGGCGTCCAGCGTGCCTGACGATTGCCGGAAACATCGCCAATCTCCTTCTCGTCACGACGCTGTGCGCCTTTGCCATCGACGCGACGCTCGCCAGTGTTCCTTCGCTGATCGGCATCCTTCGCACGGGAGGCGGGCTCTACCTCATTTACCTTGGTGCGCGACTTTGGCAGCGCGCGCGCCATGTGCCCGCTCAATCGGGCAATCCTCCGATCACGGGGACCTCCCCCTGTCCGCGACGTCTTTTCGGTGAAGGTTTCGCCGTCTCGTTCAGCAACCCGAACGTTTTCATTTTCATGGCGGCCGTGCTGCCGCAGGTGCTCGCCGAGGGCGCGGATTTCACATCACAATTGCTGACGCTTCTCGGCACCATGATCGTGACGGTTGGCCTGCTACACCTCAGCTATGCGTTGCTGGCCGCGGCATTCGGCGCCTGGCTTGAAGCGGAGAGCCGCCAACGGGCGGTCCAACGGATTGCTGGAGCTCTGTTCATCCTGCTCGGCCTGAAGGCCACATTGTTGAGTTGAGAGCGCCGCCACCTCGGCTCCTGTTCTTGTTCCCGCTCTCCAAATGTGCCAGACCGGACAAGATAGACACGGTTGAGATCAGGAACGCCTAATGAGTTCCGCCCCTTCAAAGACGAAGCCCACCGCCACTCCGCGCAAACGCCGCGAGAAGGTCGAGACGATTGCCGAGCCGAACGGACGCGCCGCGCCGACCGGACCGGAGAACGGCGTCCTCATTCCAACCATGGGCGAAATCGGCCTCAACCATTTCGTACCCTACCTGCTGAACCGGATTTCGGCGCGATGGAACGCTAATCTGCAGGAGGTTCTGCGCCCCTTCGACATGACGACGATGAAGATGCGCATCCTCGCGGTCCTCAGCGTCATGCCCGGTCTTACGATCAATGAATTGGCAGTCCATGCGGTGGCCGAGCAATCGACCATGAGTCGAACTCTTGACGCCATGGAAGAGCAACGCCTCATCCGACGCCAACCCAGGGCAGGGGACATGCGCGTGCGCGAGATCTACATCACCGAAGAGGGGCGAAACCTGTTCGGTAAGATCTGGGCGCCGATGTACGAAATGTACACCCACCTGTTCGATGGCGTGGACGAAACAGAATTGCGCGCGATGATCGGCACGCTGCACAAGGTCCTGCGCAACATCCGCGCCCAGGACTTCTGACCTCACGACTATTGACGCTCAAGTGTAGGCGGTCTCGACCGTCTTCAATGCACCGTCGAGAGCTATCCCCTCCTCATCGAGCAGTGCCGCCTGACGCAGGCGGCGCAGCCACGCCGCCGCGTCGGATTTGCCGGCGAGCGACGGAACGGCGGAGAGGACGCGATCGAACTTCGATTGCCCGCGCGCATGCGTGTCGGAATAACCCTTCACCAAGCGTCGGCAGGCAATGATCTCGCCAGCGAGATCGTAGTCGTGCGGCAGCTGGGCAACGGCGACGTTCAGCCATTGCTCGATATGTGCCATTTCACGACCATGGCGCAGGGTGCCACGCCGCATGCCCTTCATGGCCGAAAGAGCATAGAGCACGAGAAACCAGCTGACGGTCCCAGTCTTCACGCGCCGTCCGCGATTCACGATTCTGTCGAGTGCATTGAAGAGGCGTGGACGCTCTTCCAGGAATCGCCCGATCGCTGCCGGCAATGTCCCCGTGATCTCTTCCATGCGTGGGTGCATGTATTCTGTCGTGTAGATCAGTTGATCATCCTTGACGCCGACTTCCTTCTTGACGCGATCGAAACGGCTTGCGCGCGTCTTGAGGTCGGCGACGCGGATGACGTCGTCGTAAGCCATGGCGACGGCAACATACTTCGCAGCCTCCTGCGTAAACGCAAACTCCCTCCCGCCACCACCGTTTTCCCGATCGAGGTTGCGCAAGGTTTCGAGACGGTCGAGATACTGGTGTCCGTAAGCGACGTCCTGATAGTCGACCGTCCGTTTGACCCCCGCGTACAGCATCGCCTGAGTGCTCGCTGGGAATTGTCGAATGCGGTCGAGAAGCATGTCGAGCTTCGCATCGCCCGCAGTGGGTGGCACAGCCGGAAGCGCTTTCCCGTGCTCGTTGAGAATGGGTTCATGCGGCTTTTCGTTCGTTTGCTCGAACGCCGCCTTGAAGGCGCGGATGCTTGGTTCGACGCCCTTTCCGCCTGACCGTATGGCGCGCTCGAACGCGTCCACCGAGAAGGGAAGAACGCCTGCGGCCGCAAGGGCGCCAAACATCGCCGCCGAGATGACGCTCCCATTCTTTTCGGCCAACGTCTGCATGTCGAACGTAATGATGCGTTTCGCCGCGATGCCGGCCGCCTCCTGGACAACGGCGGGATTACCGATGCCATCGCCGGGCTTTTCCTTCTCGGCCACCGCGAATGAACGGTGGCTGGAGGCGATCAGCGTCGTCCGGTCGGGCGTTACCAGTCCCCGCATCATCGAGCGGCCTGCTTCCATGAACTCCGCGGCAAGCACCACGTCCACATCGCCGGGAGTCGGCATCAATGCAAGGATCGGGGCGTGACCATCCTTGGCGGGCAGCATCTCGATATAGTAAATGGTTGCGCCCGTGCGTTGGGCCACCCCGGGCACCGATGTGGACTGGGCGAACCACCCTTCCGCCTCGGCGAGCGCAACGATCCAATCGGACAACACGCCGCCACCCTGGCCGCCCATTGCCAGGATGGCGACAGAAATCGGTTTATCGGTGGAAAGACGCACCGGAAGTGTTTCGAACTGGGCCGTCATGATCGTGCCTTGTCTCTCAGGCGAAAGTCGGGCGGCGACTGTCGCGACGACGCTGAAGGAAGCCGATGACCGCGCCCCGCACCGTGGCCATGAAGCGATCCATGGCGGTCGGGTTGTAGATCACATCCGCGCGATAGAAGGACGGACACAGAACCGCCGCCTCCGACACTTCGCCACAATTACCGCAGCCGACACACGTATTGTCGATCGCGGCGACTGGATCGTCCTTCAATGGGTCGTCCGTTTGCTTGACCGACAGGGACGGACATCCGGAAAGACGGATGCAGGCGTGATCGCCCGTGCAGACGTCCTCGTCGACACCGAACCGTTCGCGGACGACGCGCTTGCCTTCCTTCACCGCCTTGCCGAAAAGCGGCTTCACGCGGCGTTGCTTGTTCAGCATGCATTCGGACGACGCGACGATGATTTTCGGGCCGGGCTCATTCGTCGTGAGCGCTTCCCTCAACGTATCGCGCATCTTGGCGACGTCGTAGGTGCGGTCGATTTGGCGCACCCACTTCGCGCCGATACCCTTCACGGCATCGACGATGCTGTTGTTGGTCAAGCGGTTCGGATTCGTCGCGCGCGACGAGAGGATGTCCTGGCCGCCGGTCGCAGCCGAGTAATAGTTGTCGACAATGAGGATGACACCGTCCTGCTTGTTGAAGACAGCGTTGCCGACGCTGGTGGACAGGCCGTTGTGCCAGAAGCCGCCGTCKCCCATGACCGATATCGAACGCTTGTCGGCTTTCACATTGAAGGCGGACGCCGAGGCCGGTCCCAGACCATACCCCATCGTCGTCGCGCCGATATTGAACGGCGGCAAGATGGAGAACAGATGGCATCCGATATCTGCCGAGACGTGGTGCTGGCCGAGTTCCTTCTCCACGAGCTTCATGGCCGCGAAAATCGGCCGCTCCGGGCACCCTGTGCAGAAACCGGCCGGCCGCTGCGGTACGACTTCCGTGAGAGCCTTGACCTTCGGATTGTTGAGGACCGGCGACGGGTCGGGCAATGGCGGCTGATTGCCGAGCAGCATGAGTGCGTGCTGCTCGAAGAATTTCTTGAGCCCGTTCGCAAGCACCGGGGCCGTGTATTCGCCTCCGAGCGGCAAAATGTCCTTGCCGTGAATCTTGGTGTTGATGTCGCGCCGACGCAGGATGGTGTTGAGGGTCTGCTCGATATACTCGGGCTGCCCCTCCTCAACCATGACGACAGCCTTCTTGCCGAGGCAGAATTCGGCCATCTCATCGTCGATCAGCGGATAGGTGACGTTGAGCACATACAGCGGAACCGACGAGTTGCCGTAAACATCGGCGAGCCCGAGGAGCTGGAGCGCCCGCATGACGGCGTTGTACATGCCGCCCTGCAGAATGATTCCGACGTCGCCTTTCTCCGGCCCGAAATGCTCGTTCAGCTTGCGTGACTTGATGAACTCGACCGCGGCAGGCCAGCGCTTCTCGAGCTTTTCCTTTTCGTGAACGTAGGCCGCCGGCGGAAGCACGATGCGGTTGACGTCACGGCGGGGATTCTCCAACGCCTCGCGMAGGGTGAAATCAGGCGCCTTATTGTTCTTGGCGACGAATTGGCCATGAACGTGGCACGTGCGGATTCGGACTTCGAGCATCACCGGCGTATTCGACGCTTCCGACAACTCGAAACCATCTTCGACCGCTTTGACCACGGATTCCAGATTGGGCCGGGGGTCGAGCAACCACATCTGCGATTTCATCGCAAAAGCGTGGCTCCGCTCCTGCATGATCGATGAGCCCTCGCCGTAATCCTCGCCGATGATGATGAGCGCGCCGCCAGTGACACCACCGGACGCCAGGTTCGAGAGTGCATCGCTCGCGACGTTGGTGCCTGCGGTGGACTTCCACGTCACCGCGCCACGAACCGGATACATGACGGAAGCGGAGAGCATCGCAGCTGCGGCAGCCTCGGACGCCGACGACTCGAAATGAACGCCGAGCTCGTTGAGCACGTCCTTCGAATCGGCGAGGACATCCATCAGATGCGAGATCGGCGAGCCCTGATAACCGCCGACATAAGAAACGCCGGATTGCAGAAGGGCTTTGGTGATCGCCAAAATGCCTTCGCCGCGGAAGATCTCGCCTTCCCCGAGCTTGAGGTCTTCCACTTCGCGCGCAAACGAACGTTCTGCCATCACGCTCTCCCTCTCGTTTCGACAGGTTCAGCGCCTGGGACTATTTTACGCATCAGACGTTATATGCAACTGGATACATATTTACGTCTGACCTGCCGCCATGAGCCAGTCGAGAAAGCGAGTTTATCCCTCAGCATCGCGCTCTTCAAGTAGACAAATTCCAAACTGATCACTCAAATTATATGCATTTGCATTTTTAATGGGCGATCGACTTTCCCGACGCGGATTCAGCCGTTCTTCTTCGGTTTCAAGATGATCAGCAATGCGCTGGCGACGATGAGACCCGCCCCCGCGAAGGTTGCGGTCTGAACAGTCTCACCGAACATGATTGCACCGGCAGCCGCAGAGAATATCAGGCGAAGGTATGGAAATGGCGCCAACGCGGATGCTTCGGCGTGGCGGTAGGCTTCCACCATCAGCCACATGCTCAAGGTGCCGAGAAGGCCCATGGCCGACAGAAGGGCGATCTCGCGGCCACCGAGGGGATTCCAGTCGATCGCGGCCTGGGGAAGCGCGGCCGCAAAGACGACGATCCCGATGTAGAACATGATGGTCGGCGTGCGCTCCGTCCGGGCGAGGGAGCTCGTGATGACAACCATGACCGCGCCGAGAAAGGCGCTGGCGAGGCCATAGATTGCGCGGCCGTCGACGGCCTGCGCGTTCCAGATCTGCGTGGCGACGGCAATGCCGATCAGACCGAGCAATGTCGCCATCAAGGTGCGCTTGGTGAGCCGCTCGCCAAGGAAGATCACGGCTAGGATCACAACGAAAATCTGGCTCGAGAAGCTCAAGGTCGTCGCCAACGCCAAGTCGAGCATCCTGAAGCTGGTGTAATAAAGCCACCAGGATCCGGCGGAGAGAACGCCGCGAAGAATATGAACGCCGACCCGCTTCGTTCGCAGCAACGGAACGCCGCCCATCGACGCGA
>NZ_JBFUKD010000172.1:0-6419 GCF_056401005.1 Microvirga sp. P4_G7
ATCTACAACCGCGTTCCGTTCGTGTTCGATCCGATCACGTTCAGCGCCTTGTGCAGCGATCTCAGCACGGTTCGCTTGTCTGAAGCGGTCGCCGCATCCGCTGCCGTTCCGGGCGTGTTCGTTCCGATCAATGTCGAGAATTACGGCGAGAGTTGCGGCGGCCACATTCCGAAATGGATGCAGCGCAGTCTCACGGATCGATCGTCGCCCGCGACGCTGCGCGCCAGCGCCGCCGCGCTCAACCGTTTTCGCAACGACCCCGAACGCTATCGCTACGTAAAACTTCTCGACGGCGGCCTGACCGACAATTTCGGTATTCATTCCCTGTCGATTGCGCGTACGAATCGGGATCGCCCCTACGTGCCGTTGACGGACGAGCAAGGTGTGCAAGTCAACCGCTTGCTGTTCATGGTCGTCGATGCCGGGCGCGGACCGGGCGGCGACTGGCCGAAATCGCTCGCCTCTCCGTCGGGTATCGATCTCGCGGGCATCGTCACCGACGCCGCCATCGATTCCGGCGTCTACAAGGGCTACGACTATTTCAAGTCGATGATGCGGGATTGGCAAAACGATCTTCGCCGCTGGCGCTGCTCACTGTCGAACGAAGAGGTCCTGCGCCTTCGCGGAACGTTGAGAGGTTGGAATTGCGGCGACGTCGTCTTCAGCATCGGTCGCGTGTCGTTCGAAGATGCCGGCCAGGACATGAAGGAACGGCTCGACCAGGTGCCGACGCGCTTTCAGCTCGACGTACCGACTTTGGACATGGTCATCGACGGCGGCGAAACCGCATTGCGCAACAACGCGACCTTTCGGGATTTCCTGCGCAAGGCATCGCCGCGACCTCTCTCCGCCTCTCTTGATTTGCGTGACGGGCCCGCCAACTGAGAGGGCATCAGAAGGATCTCGTTTGAAATGCGGTTCGCCTTCGCAGGCATCGACTTCCTCGGCGACGTGTTTCTCACCCTTTTGGCGAAGGGCTGGAAGCCGGTCAGATTGTTCAGTCGCCCTTGCGACGACGTCTACGATTTCAACAATGTGACCGTTTCCCGGGCACAATCCTTGAACGTCCCCGTGCAATACTCGCGCATTCAGCCGGCGGACCTCGCGCGGCTGCGCGACATCGGTTGCGATGCGCTGATCGTTGCGGGTTATCCCTGGCTGATCACCGGCTGGGAGCAACATCTTCCCTACGCGCTGAACTACCATCCCTCCCCTTTGCCCGCGGGGCGCGGTCCCTATCCTCTGTTTCGCGCGGTTCTTGACGATTATTCGGAATGGGCCGTCACGACGCATGCGCTCGCGCCATCCTTCGATACCGGACCGATCCTGGCGCAAGATCGCTTTCCGCTCTCAGTTACGGACACTCACGATACAATTCTCGCCAAATGCCAAATGGCGGCGAAGCGGTTGAGCGTGCGCCTTGCCGACGATCTTCCCGCCTTGTGGCGAGACGCGAAAGCGCAGGGACAGGGCAGTTATTGGCCGCGGATCACGCAGAAACAACGTACACTCGATTGGCGCGGCACGGTCGATTCCGTGCTCAGGACGGTTCGCGCCTTCGGCACGATCGAGACCACCGCACAAGTGGATGGACGATATCTGCATGTTTGGGCGGCGAACGGGTGGCGCGAGAGTCACGCATACGGGCCTGGCACCGTCGTGCATCGCCACCGTCACCATCTCGTCGTGGCTGTGTCCGATGGTTTCGTCCAATTGACGGGTTGGAGCCCGAACGCGCCAACGGCGCGCAACACACCTCAGAGGTGGTGATAGCGGCGTTCCTGATAAATCAGGGGCGATCGGCCGTCGCCAAGCGTCACGCCGACGATCTCACCGATGATGACGTGGTGCGTCGCGACGAGTCTTTCGTCCGAGACACGGCAATCGAACGCAACGAGACCCGTCGTCAGACGCGGCATCCCGGTGGCGGTGGCCTCCCAGGTCCCGACGCCGAACCGCTCGGCGCCGGAGAGCTGCGTGCGTCCGGCGAATGCTTCAGCGACTGCGGCGTCCTCGGAGCTCAAAGTGTTGACGCTGAACAAACCGTGCGCGAGGAGCGACTTGACCGCGTGGCCAGACGAATTGACGCAGACGAGAAGCGATGGCGGACTATCGGTCACCGGGGTGACAGCCGTCGCGGTGAATCCCGCCCGGCCCCTCGCCCCATCAGTCGCCACCACATGGACGGCACCCGGAACCCGGCGCATGCCCTCGCGGAAGGCCGCGGGGTCGAGACCGGAATTCAACCTGGGCGGCACTTTCAACATCTCCATCCGGCAAAGCACTCTCATTCTTGGCGGGAATTCGCAAGATTATCCCTGGGATATGGCTTTTCGCATCCCGTTTGAGAAGCGGCTTCGCGCCCGAATGAAACATTGTTGTGGTTTAGTCGCCCCCCTCCTTTAGACGCCATTGTGGTCCCCTACCCCTCTTGCTACAGACCCCCACCTTACGTCCGGCTTGGCCTGCGACTTGCATCGTGCTTTGCTGCGGCGTTTCCCAAGAAAGACCCCATCCAGAGGGGCAAGGGTAGGACATGGATATATTTTTGCAGCAGCTCATCAATGGGCTGACGCTGGGGTCGATCTACGGCCTCATTGCCATCGGATACACGATGGTGTTCGGCATCATCGGCATGGTCAACTTTGCCCACGGTGATGTTTTCATGCTCAGCGCCTTCGTCGCGCTGATTTTCTTTCTGATCCTGACGACGTGGCTCGGCATCTCCTCGATCGCCCTGGCGCTCTTCATCGTGATGATCCTCGCCATGATCGTGACGTCGCTGTGGGGCTGGGCGATCGAGCGGATCGCATATCGCCCCTTGCGCGGGTCCTTCCGTCTGGCGCCCTTGATCTCCGCCATCGGCGTTTCGATCTTCCTGTCGAACTTCGTCCAGGTGGCGCAGGGCGCACGCAACAAGCCCACCGCCCCGATGGTGCGGGACGTGATCGTTCTCTACCAGAGCGAGGCCGGATACTCCGTCGCCCTGTCCTACAAGCAGATCATCATCATGCTCACCACCGCGGTGTTGCTGACGGTCTTCTGGTATCTCGTTCAGAAGACCGCGCTGGGGCGTGCGCAGCGGGCCTGTGAGCAGGATCGCAAGATGGCTGCGCTTCTCGGCGTCGATGTGGACAAGACGATCTCGCTCACCTTCGTCATCGGCGCTGCCCTCGCGGCGGTCGCGGGCACGCTTTACCTGCTCTATTACGGCGTCGTGAGTTTTGCGGACGGCTTCGTCCCGGGCGTCAAGGCCTTCACGGCCGCTGTCCTCGGGGGCATCGGCTCGTTGCCGGGTGCGGTCCTCGGCGGTCTCATCATCGGGTTGATCGAGACGTTCTGGTCTGCCTATTTCTCCATCGAATACAAGGACGTGGCGGCCTTCTCGATCCTCGCCATCGTTCTCATCTTCATGCCGTCCGGTATTCTCGGGCGCCCTGAAGTCGAAAAAGTCTGAGGAGCCGGACCATGAGTGCTCCTCCGATCACGCAAGCAACCAGCCAGGACACGGCAGCGCCGATCCGCTTCGATCTCGCGGCCGCGCTCAAGGACGCCGCGATTTCCGCCTTGGTCACACTCGGCCTGTCCATCCCGATCATCGCCTACAAGACGGATCAGAGCGGCTCCGATCTCTTCCTGCGTTCGCGCTGGGGGCTCGTCGCCATCTTCTGCATGCTGATCTTCGGGCTGAGACTGTTGCAGCACGCGTTCATGGCGACGCGCGCCGCGCGCCAGGCGCTTCCAGATCCGCACCAGGCGACCGAGCCGGTCCATGCCGAACCGAGCGCCTTCCAGAAGGTGTCGAAGTTCGCCATCCCGGCGTTCCTGGGGATCGCCCTCGCCTTTCCGGCCATCATCTACGCCATCCAGGGCGGGCTTACCGAATCCCGCTACTGGGTCGATCTCGGCATCCTCATCCTGACCTATGTGATGCTGGGATGGGGCCTCAACATCGTGGTCGGCCTCGCGGGTCTGCTCGATCTCGGCTATGTGGCGTTCTATGCGGTCGGTGCGTATTCATACGCACTTCTGTCGACGACGTTCGGCCTGTCGTTCTGGATCTGCTTGCCGGTGGCGGGCATCCTCGCCGCATTCTGGGGCATCATTCTCGGCTTTCCGGTCCTGCGTCTGCGCGGCGACTATCTCGCCATCGTGACGCTCGCATTCGGCGAGATCGTCCGCCTCGTTCTCATCAACTGGGTCGATCTCACCAATGGCGGCGCGGGCATCTCGTCGATCCCCCGCGCCACGTTCTTCGGCATTCCGTTCACAGCCGACGAAGACGGCTTCGCCGCCCGGTTCGGGCTCGAATTCAACGGCATGCATCGGATCATCTTTCTCTATTACCTGATCCTCATTCTCGCGCTCGTGACCAATTTCGTCACCATGCGGCTGCGCAAGCTGCCCGTCGGACGGGCATGGGAAGCGTTGCGTGAAGACGAGATCGCCTGCCGTTCGCTCGGCATCAACACCACCAACACCAAGCTGACGGCCTTCGCCATCGGCGCGATGTTCGGTGGCTTCGCGGGGTCGTTCTTCGCCGTGCGTCAGGGCTTCGTGTCGCCGGAGAGCTTCAACTTCCTCGAATCCGCGATCATCCTCGCCATCGTCGTGCTCGGCGGCATGGGATCGCAAATCGGTGTCGCGATCGCTGCGATCGTCCTCGTGGCCGGTCCCGAAATTTTGCGCAACCTGTCATTCCTGAAGTCGATCTTCGGCGAGGGTTTCGACCCCAACGAATATCGCCTCCTGCTCTTCGGCGCCGGCATGGTCGCCATGATGGTCTGGCGTCCGCGCGGCTTGATTTCCGAACGTGAACCCTCCGTGATTTTGAAGGAGCGAAAAGCCATCTCCGGCTCGCTCGTGAAGGAAGGGCACGGCTAATGCGCTGGCAACAAGATCCCGTCCTCGACGTCCAGCATCTCACGATGCGCTTTGGCGGCCTCGTCGCCATCAACGACTTGTCGTTCCGTGCCGGCCGCGGTGACATCACCGCGCTCATCGGTCCGAACGGCGCCGGCAAGACGACCGTCTTCAACTGCCTCACCGGGTTCTATAAGCCGACGGAAGGAATGGTGGCGCTGCGCAAGACCGACGGCACGCAGCTCTTTCTGGAGCGGCTGCCCGGACATCACATCAATTGGAAGGGCAAGGTCGCCCGCACATTCCAGAACATCCGCATGTTTTCGGGCATGACCGTTCTCGAAAATCTGTTGGTGGCGCAGCATAACTCGCTGATGATCGCGTCCGGCTTCACCTTCCTCGGCGTGCTCGGCATCGGCGGCTATCGCGCCGCCGAACGGCAGGCGATCGAGAAGGCCAAGCATTGGCTGGAAAAGGTGCGGTTGATCGATCGTGCCGACGATCCCGMCGGTGATCTTCCTTATGGCGCACAACGCCGGCTCGAGATTGCGCGCGCCATGTGCACGGATCCCGTGCTGCTGTGTCTCGACGAGCCGGCCGCGGGCCTCAATCCGCGCGAGTCCCATGACCTCAACGAACTCCTGCTGTCGATCCGCAATGACAACCTGACGTCGATCCTGCTGATCGAACACGACATGTCCGTCGTCATGCAGATCTCCGATCATGTCGTGGTGCTGGATTACGGGACCAAGATCTCCGACGGCACGCCGGCGGAAGTGAGAAACGATCCGCGCGTCATCGCCGCCTATCTCGGTGTCGACGACGAAGAAGTCGCAAAGGTCGAAGCGGAGATCGGCGCATGAGTGCTGGAACCAACACGCCGACGCTGGGAACGGCGGCTGCGACGCGCGAGCCGCTGCTGAGCGTCCGCGGCGTCAAGACTTTCTACGGCAATATCGTCGCGCTCAAAGGCGTCGACGTCGATGTCAACGAAGGTGAGATCGTGACGTTGATCGGCGCGAACGGCGCCGGCAAGTCGACGTTGATGATGACGATCTTCGGTAATCCCCGCGCCCGCGAAGGCACCATTCGTTTCGCCGGGAAGGACATCACGCAATTGCCGACGCACGAGATCGCGCGCCTGTCGATCGCGCAATCTCCGGAGGGACGTCGCATCTTCCCGCGCATGACGGTGTTCGAGAACCTTCAGATGGGTGCATCGATCAGCGGTCTCGCGCATTTCGCTCAGGATCTCGAGCGCGTCTGCACGTTGTTTCCGCGGTTGAAGGAACGCCTGCAGCAACGCGGCGGCACCCTATCGGGCGGCGAGCAACAGATGTTGGCCATCGCCCGCGCCTTGATGAGCCGCCCCAAGCTCCTGCTGCTCGACGAACCGTCGCTCGGTCTCGCGCCGCTCATCGTGAAGCAGATCTTCTCGATCATCAAAGAACTGAACGAGAAGGACGGGATGACGGTCTTCCTGGTCGAGCAGAACGCCTATCACGCCCTCAAGCTCGCCCATCGCGGATATGTGATGGTGACGGGCAACATCACCT
>NZ_JBFUKD010000173.1:0-6397 GCF_056401005.1 Microvirga sp. P4_G7
TGAGCAGAACGGCCACCGCGTGCGGCATCGTCTCGGCGACGCCGCAGATCAGCACGAGATCTTCGCCGACGGGCGACGCGAGTGCCGTTTGTCCGTCGATGGGAAAAGCCGGGTATTCGCTCAAAACAATCCTCTCCGTGACAATCTGTAAGCCCCCCGCGAACGTGCGGAGACGGTTGCAATCAGTGAAGTCCGGCCCGGATCAAGATCAGGACCGAAGCAACGGAGCCGACGGCACAGACGCCGCCAAGCATGATCAGAAGCGACACGGCACGACGCATGGGCCGGTCGGCGGCGTTTCCGAGATCGCGGATGCGCCGATCGAGTTCGGACAGCACGTTGTCGAAACGGAGAAGGAACACCTCTACATCCGAGATGCGTTGTGTGAGGTCGTCACGACTGCCTCGCATCATTTCGAGAGCCGCACCCACGCCGTCCTCCTGCGACGACATCTTCTCGACCTGCTCCGCCGTCGCGCGCATCGCCTCGACCGATTCACGCTGGATGATTTGAGACCGTCTCTGCGCCGCGATGAGGACCTCGAGTTGATCCATGACGCGGCTGAGCGGTGCGGCGACCGCCGCCTCCGCGGCACGCTCGTCGTTGCTCGGCGTATCCAGAACAGTTTCCTCGCCGGTCGCAGGCGACACCGCGATGACCGTCATCTGGTCGCGCATATTCGCTCCAGAGAGTGACGGCGGAAGCTCCACCTCAAAGGCGAAATTCCCGTCACCAATCCCGTTGCGACGCAAGTCGACCCTCGGCTTGTCCGCTGTGGCCGAAGCAACCATTCGACCGCTCATCAGAACGCGAATGAGGAGACGCTCCTTCGGGCGTGCGCGATCCCATGCCCAACCATACAGGCGTCCCGACTCGACGGTATCGGCGCGCCCCTGGATCTGGGCTGCGACTGGTGCCTCCACCTTTGCGACAGGTCTCTTGATATCCGCGACGCTCATGCTGCTTTCGCTCCTCGGCGCTTTGTTTCGACCGTCGGGCCGATGCTGCGGTACAGGGCGAGATGCCGATCGGCGACCTCGGTGAGAGTTGCAGGTTGGTGGATGCCATCGACCAATTGCTGCCACAGACCGGAGGTCTCCGCGGCGTGGCGCATGATCTGGGCCAGTGCCACCGGATCATCCGGCCTGACGTGCAGACCGTCGACGCCGTCGCTGACGGCTTCGGCCATCCCGCCGATGTTGCTGGCGATGACGGGCCGACGGTGGCGAAAAGCTTCCTGAATGACGAGCGGTGCATTTTCCCACCAGATGGAGGGTACGATCACCCAATCCACCGCGGCCATCAGGGCCGGGATCTCGTCGCGCTGATACGAACCGAGACGCACCACATGAGGTTCTGTCGCCGTCGCCAGGCGCTCGACCTCCTCCACAAAGTCGGGGGATTGGAACGGCGCTCCACCGTGAAGTCGAAGTTCGAACCCGTCATCACCGCTATCGACGAGACGCTGTGCCGCCTTCAGCAATACGGTCACGCCTTTCCACGGGTTGAAATTTCCGAAATAGCCGAACACCGCGCGCCTGCCGTCCCGCGAGATCCGGTGAGGAGCGGGTGAAACAGCGGGGCGCCCGTTCGCCACCACCTCGATCTTGGCCGAAGGCAATCCCCAGGTGACAAAGCGATCCTTGATGAATCGGCTCGGCGCGATGAATCGGTCGATCTCCGCGAACATCGTCTTGAGATGACGCTCACGCAGCAAAAAGCGGTCTGCCGAGATTGCGGGCATGCACGTATTGCAGCGATGAGGCGAAGCATTGCTGCAGCGCTCGCGCCCCTTCGTGCGCATCATCAGGCCGTCATGCGCACAAATCGGATAATAATCGTGCAGCGTCATCACGATGCGTGCCGTCGGCAAAACGCGTCTCACCAACGGGATGAACTCGGCCCCGATGAGAAGAAGGTGGTGAATGTGAACGACGTCCGGCCTGAACTCCTCGAGGAGGCCGGCAAGTTGCGGAACGATTCCATAGGTATCGATCTGGCTCAGATAGAACTGATCGAAATGCCCGCTCCAAACCACCACTTCATCCGGGGCATCTCCCACAGCCTGAAAGCTCGTGCCCGGCCGCGGCTCTCGATGAATGCCGTTCGTCKCCGCCAAGAACAGGGCATCGACTCCCTCGCGCGAACGAAACTCGCGGAAGAGGTCATGCGCGAAGATCTCGGTCCCGCCCGGATGCAGATCGGGATGGTTATGGGCAACGACGAGAATGCGCGTGCTCAAGCCCGTCCTCCCGGTTTCACGGCGACGACGATGTCCTGGTAGTGCGTGCTGTCGGTGCCGCGCCAGTGACCGAATTCGATCCGCTCGATCCGCAGACCCGCGTCCTGGAGGCAACCTTCGACGATGCCCGCATCGAAGCCGATCGCGGCGAGCGGGGCCGACACGTCGCCGTACCAGGACCCCGGCTCTTCCCCGCGAACGAAGCGCGGTCGCGCGGTCGGCCTGTCCTCGTCACCTGGGGTGATCTGGAAAGCCGTCAGGAAAAGCCTGCCCCCGGGCGCAAGGAGGCGCGTCACCTCGCGGGCGTAAGCGGCGATTTCACGGGACGGCAGATGGGTGGCAACGGAAATCATCATTGCGAAATCGAAGCTCGCATCGGAGAACGGCAGGATCACCTCGTGTCCCTGCAACGCGCCGTCCGGATTGTAGAGCGGATGAGCGACATCGACCTGACAGAACCTGAACTGCGGATACGTCGGCGTTATGTTGCGCGTGCACCAGGAGATTCCTTCGCCGACAGGATCGATGCCCTCGTAGTGCCCGGCCGATGAATCGAGATACTGCGTCAAAGGCACGGCCATGCGTCCGATGCCGCAACCGATGTCGAGAACACGGTCGAACCGACGAAGACCGCCCTTACGCACGAAATGCCCCAGGAACTCGGCACCGATGGCGCGATAGTCACCATCGCCGACGAACACGTTTTCCTCCGATGGCGCCGGCAGGAATCGATTGCGCTCGATCGATTCCATCAACCACGTCAGGTGCGTGTCCTCGACGGAAGAGAGGTTCAGATCATTCGGCGAAGCTGCGACGGCACGTTGAACATTCATTGAGCGACGCTCCTTGATTTTCGAGTGAGCGTGTCCGCATCGGCAATGGCGGAAATCAGATCGCCCCACCTTTCCGCATGCAGCGCGCAATTGTACTGCCAGGCGATTCCACGCATGTAATCCGCGTTGACCGACATCGATCGACGTTCAAGATGATAGAGCTCGACATCCGGTACGTAGGAGATGGCCCGGTCGGCTTTCGTGATCTTGAGGCAGAGATCACTGTCCTCGTAGTCACCGATGACGTAATCCTGCGAAAAACCGCCGACGCATTCGAAGAGCGCCCTCGGCATCACGAGGCAGGCTCCGGTCACGGCAGGAACGATCCGCTCCTGCATGGCCGGTGCATAGCGGCGTGGCATTCCCTTGAAGAAATGCTGGTTCAACCACCGCCCCCGGTGATCGCGGCCGAAATACATCCCCGCATGCTGGATCGAACCGTCTTCGAACAGCAGCTTGGGACCGACAGCTCCAATTCTGCGCTTGCCTCCAAGCCGTCCGACTAAGCGATCGAGCCATCCCGTATCGAGTGGAATAACGTCGGAATTGATGAACGCGAGCGCATTGGCACGCGCAAAGGTCGCACCGACATTGCACGCCCGCGCGTAGCCGCCGTTGCGATCCATGACGACGAGCAGCATCGGCAGGCCGTAGACCAGATTCAAACCGCCGAGCAGGTGCTCGACTTCCGCCGCTTGGTTCGGCGAATCAAGCACGAAGATGAGCTCCGCCTGCGTTCGAAACCAGGGGTCGGTCGCGAAGGCGCCGATCTGGAACCGCAGGAAATCCAGCACGCGATAGAGAGGAATGACGACAGAAACCTTCGGCCTTTCGATCGGAACGCCGATCCAACGGCTCGAGGGCGCGCCGATACTAGCTCCGACTTTGGCATGAAGGTCTGCAATCACCGGAGCGAGCACATTGGCAAGCAGAACTTCGCTCACATGTTCAGGCGGAACGGCGCGCAACGCGACTGCGCGCGCCTGGACAGGGTCGGCCGGTTGCGGCGGCGGAACGAGCGCGTAGTGACCGCCGGATTTCAACCCGAGGCGGAAGCGTGGCTGCAAGAGCGCTGCGCCGCCGCGGCGGGAAGCCGGTGCGAGCGCCACCATGCCCGTCGCCTTCATCGTATCGCCGCCGCGCGGGTTGCTGACGTCAACCGAGAAACGATGCTGCGTGCCGTTGAGGTCGATTGCGCCGTCCGGCCCGTCGATGGAAAGACTGGCGACGATTCCGGAGGGATCGTCGTACCACCCGGTGACAAGGGTTCCGGCAGACGTCGACAGAGCGCAGACGATCTCGGCCGAAGGCGAAATCGCACGCCCGGCGATCCGCTTCGGTTGCAATGGCGAGCGCAGCTGCGTGTCGATGGAGACGAGTTTTCCTGTTTCCGAAAGCTGTGACAGGTCGATCAAAAGATGTTCGCGCAATCCGTGCGCCGACTTCGCTTCGCCCGACAGCCAATCTGCAAGGGAGGGAAGCCGCGAATCCGGTGTCGAGATCGAGCGAACGGACATGCCGCCCGGTCCGATCATCACGATCATCGCGAACGGGGATTTGACTAGCGTCCGCCTAGCGAAGAAGTGCAGCGCATCTCGCCCGTCCGGGCTAGAGCCGGAACGATGCGGGCGACTGCCGAGGCGTGATGGCCCCTCGCCTGACAGAGCATAGATCGCATCGATCTTCGAGAAGTCGGGAGTGAGCGACGTGCGTAACAGAATGTAGTCGGCCCCCGCGGTGGCGATCGCGGTCGCTCCGATGGGCTCCGGCGCGAGATCCATGAGGACAGAGCGGAGAAACTTGACGAAGGCCTGAGAGCGATGAAGCTTGAACAGCGGCGACCAGACGTTGAACAACGCCGATACGAGGGCGACCCGGCCACCTCCGTCGATGCCGCGGAGCAATTCCCTGCCGTCGATCCAACCAAGTTGTGCATCGGGTTCGACGGAAACGTTGACGTTCTGGCCGAGCGGGCTGGCCAACGAGATGTCGAAGGAACCATCATGTGGCCGTCGCAGCACCCACAACAAGCGGGTTCCACCGTCCGTCAAGGAAAGGCGTAGCGATGCGCCGGGCGTCGCCGATTCACGATCGACGATCGACAGCGGTGCCGAGGCGCGCACGATGTGCGGTACGTCGAGCGAAAGCAGAATGACCCCACGCGCCAGGAGCGCGACGCGCGGCCGAGACGCTTGGTCGACCGATAGGATGGGGGGACTGACGTCAAGCATCGATGGCGCTCGCTGAACCATTGGAAAAGGACGCCGCGACCGATTGGATCGCGACGTCCGATCTCGCTAGTGAACGGTGAAGTAGTCGGTCGGATTGTCGTGAACGTCGTCGGCGTTCACATTGACAAGAGTGACCGTGTCGCCGTTGCCGAGGTCAACCAGGGTGTTGGCTCCAACCTGATGCAGGCGCCCCGCAAGATCGTCCGCGGATTCAATGTCGGTGCCGTTGATGCCTTTCGACACCTGCAGGAGATCTTCACCGACCTTGAAGTCGAGAACGACATCGTTTCCGCCGCCGCCCGAGAAGACGAAGACGTCACGACCTGCTCCGCCATGGAGAACGTCGTCGCCGGCGCCGCCTTGCAGAAGGTCGTCACCGGAACCGCCGCGCAGGATGTCACTGCCATCCCCGCCTTGCAGCAGGTCGCTACCGGAGCCACCGTCGAGGACATCGTCACCGACACCACCCTGAAGGATGTCGCTGCCGTTTCCGCCACGCAGATAGTCGCTCCCATCCCCGCCTTGAAGGATGTCGTCGTTGTTACCGCCGAAGAGCAAATCGTCTCCTGCGCCGCCTTGCAGGAGATCGTTCCCTGCGCCGCCGAAGAGTTTGTCGTCGCCGGCACCACCGAAGAGCGCGTCTTCGCCGTCGCCGCCGAAGACCACATCGTCGCCGGCATCGCCGAACAGCACATCGCTACCCCGGCCGCCGAATATGAGATCGTCACCCCCCTGACCGAAAATCACATCGGGCGAGCTTGTGCCGAACAGCACGTCGCTCGAAGCACCCCCTCCAAGAGTTGCCATATCTATCTCCTTCGTGTTTTGCGCCGGAAGAGCGGACATCGCCCGATCGCACCGACCGACCATTTGATTTCGCGAATCATGCGATGGAAATCGAACCATCAAAGGCATAGGGCCAGAGAAATTTGGCTCGACTTAGGCAGGTTAAATAAAATCTGCCGATCAGCAAAGTATAATTGCCTGACAACGCAAATAAATATTTGAAATTACATCAGTTTTTATTAGCGACTAATTCGAGTATTTATTGTCTATACTTATAGAGTAATTTAGTTTGATTTTCGAAATAG
>NZ_JBFUKD010000174.1:0-6323 GCF_056401005.1 Microvirga sp. P4_G7
CGCTCTACCCGCATATGAGTGTGCGCCAGAACCTGGCGTTCGGCTTGGAGRACAGCAAGATGCCGCGAGTGGACATCGATGCGAAAGTTCTCGAGGCGGCGCGACTACTCCTGATCGAGCCCCTTCTGGCGCGCAAGCCGGGTCAGCTCTCTGGCGGGCAACGCCAGCGCGTCGCCATCGGGCGGGCCATTGTTCGCAACCCGGGAATATTCCTGCTGGACGAACCGCTCTCCAACCTCGATGCGGAATTGCGCGTGGTGATGCGGGCTGAGCTCGCCGCGCTCCATAAGCGACTTCGTGCGACGATGGTCTACGTGACGCACGATCAAACCGAGGCCATGACGCTTGCCGATCGGATCGTCGTGTTGCGTAACGGCAGGATTGAGCAGATCGGAACGCCGCTCGATCTCTACAACAATCCCGCCAACCAGTTTGTGGCGGGATTCATCGGCTCTCCTCGCATGAACTTCATCGAGGCTGAAACCATTCATATCGGGGACGGAGTTGGAGTCGCGATCAATGGGCGGCAGCACCGACTGTCCGGGCCGGCTCTGAGACCGGATGCGAAGATTACTCTCGGCATCCGTCCGCACCACGTGCAGGTCGCGGAACCGGGGACCGGCACGATTCCGATTGCGCTGACGCTCGTCGAGCAGCTCGGCGCGGAAACCGTTCTTCATGGCAAGACGGATCAGGGATCGGACTTTACGCTCTCGGCGCCAGGGCAGGGTCGTTACAAGGTCGGCGATCGCCTCGACGTGACATTGCCGCACGAAAATCTCCATGTCTTCGATGCGGACGGACGCGCGTTGGCCTCACAGCAAAGGTCTGCCTGACACGCAAATTCGCCTGCGGCCGAGGCCAGGTTCGAGGTGCGGCGCGCGGCCCGAAACCCCGCGCCGATGATCGGCCTTTCTCACGTCGTCCGTCACTTTCGCTGCCCTAAAGATACCGTCGACTAAAGGCGAACTTGATTCTCCAAAACGTTTTGGAGAACATCCTGGAACGCTCGGAGACGTGTGACTTTTGTCGAACCTCAAGCAGCTGGCCCAATCTCTCGGTCTGTCCATCACAACCGTATCGCGCGCTCTGGACGGGTACTCGGATGTGGCCGAGACCACCCGCGAGCGTGTGCAGCTCGCCGCGAAAAAGATGAACTACCGGCCAAATCCGGCGGCCCGCAGTCTGCGGCGTCGTAAGGCCGAGACCGTCGCCGTCACACTCCCATGTGAGCCCGGACATTTCGGTCCGCCCGTCTTCCTGGATATGTTGGCGTCGTGCGGTCAGCGGCTGGCGCAGGAAGGCCTCGATCTGATGCTCGTCCCGACGATGAGCCATCAGGGCGAGATGGAAACCTATCGCCGTCTGGTGGACGGCAGGCGTGCCGACGCGATGATCGTTGTCCGCACGTACAGGAACGACGAGCGCGTCGCCTATCTGAACAGCCACGACATCCCGTTCGTTACACACGGCCGTACCGAGAACGAGGCGCAGCATGCCTACATCGATGGGGACGGCGAAGCGGGATTCGGTGATGCGACTCGCCTCTTGGCATCACTCGGCCATCGACGAATTGCGCATGTCGCGGCGCCTGCCGACCTCACTTTCGGGCATCTTCGTCGTGCCGGTTGGCATCGCGCCCTGACAGAGGCCGGGCTTCCGGCGGATCTCGAAGTCAGCGCGCAACCCAACGAGGCCGGTGGGTACATGGCAGCCAAGGCACTTTTGTCCCGCGATCAGCGGCCGACGGCACTGCTCTGCGCCACCGACAGCATCGCCATCGGCGCGCTTGGCGCCCTTAGAGAATTAGGGCTGGCGCCTGGGCGCGATGTCGCTGTGATCGGGCACGACAATCTCCCATMGGCACGTTTCATGGATCCCCCGCTGTCGAGCATGGAAATCGCTACTCCGGATGTCGGAGTGCAGATCGCAGAAATGCTGATGGCTCGATTGGGTGGAATGAAGCCGCAAGAGTTGCAGCGGGTATTGCCGGTACGGCAAGTGCCGCGGGCGACACATCTCGGACTGAATTGAGGAACCGCTTCGCCCATCGACCCGGGGTGGAGCGGACGCGATAAGGGCGACGGAGGAAACAGACGATGTCTAGCTATGGTGCAAGTTTGCGAATGGCCGCGACGGCGGCTGCACTGATCGGTGGCCTGTCCGCTGCAAAGGCGCAGGAAACCATCTTCTATTCGACACAGCTGCGGCCGATCGAAGAGGCGACCAAGGTCCGCGACGTTCTCCTCAAGGGTATTCCCGGAAAGGTGACCTACGTCGTCGACGAACCGCCGGCGTTCGCGGTGCGCATGAAAGCCGAGACTCAGGCCGGAAAGCGCACGGCAAGTGTCGTCGGCGCGCTTCACGGTGAATTGCAGCCCCACGTCCCCGACGATATCCAGCCCCTCGACGACTTGGCCGCCAAACTGGCCGACCGGGGTATTCCGAGCAATCTGATGGAGCTGGGAAAACTCGGCTCGGGCAAGCAGCAATACATCCCCTGGATGCAGGCGACATACATCATGGTCGCGAACAAGCAGGCGCTGCAATATTTGCCTGCCGGTGCAGACGTCAACACGCTCACCTACGCGCAGTTGCAGCAATGGGCGAAAACCATCGCCGACCGCACGGGGCAGCGTCGCCTTGGCTTCCCGGCTGGCCCGACGGGCCTGCTGGCGCGGTTTTTTCAAGGGTACTTCTATCCCTCCTTTACGGGCGGGGTCGTGACGCCCTTCAAGTCTGCCGATGCCGAAGCCGGCTGGAATGCGATGAAGGAGCTTTGGGCTGTCACGAACCCCAACTCCACCAACTACAATTTCATGCAGGAACCTTTGCTCGCCGGCGAAGTGTGGATCGCATGGGATCACGTGGCGCGAGTGAAAGAAGCGCTCGAGGCGCAGCCCGATCAATTCGTCACATTCCCGGCTCCCGCCGGTCCGAAGGGGCGCGGCTATATGCCTGTCGTCGCAGGTCTCGCAATTCCCAAGGATTCGCCGAACCGCGA
This sequence comes from Microvirga sp. P4_G7, assembly GCF_056401005.1. NCBI lineage: Bacteria > Pseudomonadati > Pseudomonadota > Alphaproteobacteria > Hyphomicrobiales > Methylobacteriaceae > Microvirga > Microvirga sp. P4_G7. The sequence goes on from NZ_JBFUKD010000174.1 coordinate 3,005, forward strand.
TGGCGCGGTTGCCGTTATCGAACACCTCACCAAGCCGGAAATCCAGGTGAAGACGGCTGCCGAAGTTGGCTTCTTCCCCGTCGTCAAGGCGGAGCTTCCGAAGGACCTCAGCCCCGGCGTCAAGCTGCTTGCCAGCGCGGTCGCTGCGACACAGGGGGCCAAGGACGCAGTCGTATCGCTTCTCCCGGTTGGGCTCGGTGCGAAAGGTGGCGAATTCAACAAGGTGTACCTCGACACGTTCCAGCGCATCATCTTGCGCGGTGAACCGGTCAAGACGGTACTTGAGGAACAGGCCAAGGTTCTCGATGGCTTGATGAAGCAAACGAACGCTCCTTGCTGGGCACCCGACAAGGCGAGCCAGGGTGCTTGCCCCGTCAACTGAGACCATCGCTCCTCGGTCGGTTGATCGGCCGAGGAGCCTCTTGTCGACTCCTTGATGGTGGCTTGATGACGTCGCGTGCTCGATGGACTCCCTATGCTCTGATTGCACCCTCGGTGCTTTTTCTTGGTGCGTTCTTCCTCATCCCGCTCGTTCAGACGGTTTGGTTGTCGTTTGCGGATGAGGGCGGGCTTTCGCTCGCCAATTACGCGCGCATGGCCGGAGATCTGAATTTCTCGCTCGCCATCCGCAATACATTTCTACTGACGCTCGTGGTTCTGCCGATCCAGGTCGCTCTGGCCATCATGATGGCCGTGATGTTGACGAAGATCGGTCGCGGACGGGATCTTGTCTTATGGATCCTGACCATCCCGCTCGGGATCTCCGACCTGGCGGCGGGCTTGGCGTGGCTCGCCATTCTGCAGAACTCTGGCTACCTCAATTCCGCGCTTTTCGCGCTCGGGGTCATCCCGGGTCCGGTCGGTTGGTTGTCGCAAGAAACGCCTGTCGCCTTGTTCATCGCCATCGTTCTGGCGGAGGTGTGGCGCGCGACGGCGATCGTCCTCGTCATCATCGTCGCGGGCATTCAGCTGATTCCCAAGGAATTCGCCGAAGCAGCGGAAGTTTTCGGCGCGAGACCCTGGACGCGGTTTCGCCGGATCACGCTTCCTTTGCTCAAACCAAGCCTCCAATCGGCTCTGATCCTGCGCACGGTTCTGGCCTTCGAGGTCTTCGCGGTCGTCTATGCGCTGGGCGGGACGAACTTTCCCGTGCTCGCCGGTGAAGCCTATACGTGGCAGAACGTGAACCAGAATTACGGCGTCGCCGCTGCCTACGCCGTTCTGATCATGGCGATTTCCCTTGCCGCCACGGCTGTCTACATCCGCGTGCTGCGCGTTCGGCCGGAGCAACTGCCATGAATGCACCCGCCGACACTGCGCTTGCCATGGAGAAAGCCCCGGCTCTGCCCGGTGCACGGCGTTTTCTGTTGTGGACGGGCATCGTCGTCCTGCTCGCCTGGGTCCTCGTGCCGATCTACTTCGTTGCCCTGGGGGCGTTCGGAGGACGGCTCGGCGTGTACCGGTGGCCGAAATCAATTTGGCCGACCGATCTCTCCATTGCACCGATGATGCAGTTCCTCAACATCGAGGGTGTGTTCAGTGCCTTGATGAATTCGCTCATCGCCGCGGGGCTGACAGTCGTGTTCTCCCTGCTGCTCGGCGCGCCGGCCGGATACGCGCTCGCGCGTTACGCGTTCAAAGGTCAGACCGCATTCCGGCTTCTCGTTTTGCTGACGCGGGCTTTTCCGCTCGCGATCCTCGCGCTTCCCCTTACGGTATCGTTCATTCGGCTCGGCCTCTACGACACACCATTCGGCGTGTCTTTGGTGCATACGGTTCTTGCTCTTCCATTCGCTGCGCTCGTCACCCAGAGCCTCTTCATGGGGATCCCGCGCGAGTACGAGGAGGCGGCATGGGTCTTCGGGTGCACGCGCTTCCAGGCCTTTGTCAAAGTGGTCCTTCCGCTGGCGCTTCCGGGGCTTGCGGCAACGGCCATCTTTGCCTTCGTGATCTCGTGGAACGAAGTCTTTGCGGCGTCGATCCTCACCGTGCGTGAACGAACGTTGACCGCCTATCTCCTCAAAGTCCTCTCCGAGAGCCCGCTCCATTATCGCTTTGCCGGCGGCTTCATTCTGATCATCCCATCCGTCCTCTTCATTTTCGCGGTCAGGCGATACCTGTTCGCGGTGTGGGGCATTGCGAGCAAATAGCGAGGTTCCATGGCCGATATCGTCATTGATCGGGTCGCCAAGACGTTCAGCGGCTTCCAGGCACTCAAGGAAGTTTCCCTGAACGTCGGGGACGGCGAGTTCGTCGCGTTGCTCGGSCCGTCCGGCTGCGGCAAGACCACCCTTCTGCGGATTATCGCAGGCCTCGAGACGCGGAGTGCCGGTCGCATCGTGATCGGCGGACGGGATGTCAGCGACCTCGCGCCGCGTGAGCGCCAGCTCGCGATGGTGTTTCAGAACTACGCGGTTTTCCCGCATATGACGGTGTTCGAAAACGTTGCCTTCGGCTTGCGGATGCAGAAGAAGTCGCAGGCGGAAGTGAAGCGCCAGGTCGAGCAAGCGGCGGGGCTCCTGCACATCGAATCCTATCTCGACCGCTACCCGGCCAAGCTCTCAGGAGGGCAGCGCCAGCGCGTCGCGGTGGCTCGTGCGCTCGCCATCCAGCCAAGCGTTCTCCTCATGGACGAGCCGCTATCGAATCTCGATGCTCTGCTCCGTCTTGAAATGCGCACAGAGTTGAAGGCCGTTCTGCAGAAAGCGGGTACGACGACGATCTACGTGACGCACGATCAGACGGAGGCCATGGGCCTGGCCGACCGCATTGCTGTCATGTATGGCGGACGCATCGAGCAGATCGGCTCGCCCCTCGAGGTCTATGCCACGCCATCGACTCGCTTCGTCGGGGGCTTCCTCGGCAACCCGCCGATGAATTTCATCAAGGTCAAGGCAGAAGGTGGAAGGGTGCATATCGGCTCGGCCGATCTTCCTGCCCCGGCTGTCGAGGGCGATCTGGATCTCGGCCTTCGAGGAGAAGATGCCGTCCTATCGAGTGATGGCAGCGGTGTTCCATTTTCCGTTCGCGTCGTCGAGCCCATGGGCTCACATCTTCTCCTCACCGGCTCGATCGAGGGGCAGCCCGCTCGTATCGTCGCACCCCCCACTGCGAAAGTGAGAGCCGGCGAAAAGGTTGGTTTGAAGGTCGACCCGACGCGCCTCACCTGGATCGACGCCGCTAGCGGACGCGCGCTTGCACGACAATAAGGAAGTACCGTGAACGCAATGACCAAGCCAGACATGCATGAAGCCGCCCGCGCCATTCTGGCGCAAAACGATCGCGGTGGTTACACGGTTCCCACCGATCGTCTTTATCC
>NZ_JBFUKD010000175.1:0-6310 GCF_056401005.1 Microvirga sp. P4_G7
AAATCGGCCCGCGCTGTTTTGCATCGAAGCTCGAGTCCGAGAACGCCCTTAAATCCGCACAGGATGACCGGGCGCCCGCTGGAATCGATTTCGCCATACTCCCACCAGCACGCGTCCACCTGCACCCCCGCCAGGTGGTCCTTCAGAAAGTCCTCCAATGACGGACTGCCGATTTCCTCTTCGCCGTCGACGAGCCAGATGAGCCTGAACGGCAATGGGCCACCGTGTTGCTCACGAAAGAGGCGCCAACCCGCCAATCGACTGACGAACTCGCCTTTGTCGTCGGCAACGCCGCGCCCATACCAGCGGCCCTCGCGCGCAACGAGCTCGAACGGCGCGCTCTGCCACAAAGAAACCGGTTCCTCGGGTTGGACGTYGTAGTGATTGTAGATCATCACCGTCAGCGGGCCGCTGCCGATCTCGCCTACGACAAAGGGGCCGATCTGGCCGGGATGAATCGTGGTTCGGAAACCCGCTTCACTCAAGAGGCCGCGCACGACCTCCGCGCACTCGACGAGGTTTTCGCCCCGCGCGCTGACCGATGGAATGGCGACGAGCTGGCGGAGTTCGTCCTCGCCGCGCAGTACCTGGTCCGTCAACGCCATTTGCCGCCCCGCCGATCTCAGGTGAGACCGCGGCGCTTGAGAAAGCGCTCCAGACGCGCGAGGCCCTCGGCGAGATGGGCTTTCTCGACACCGATGCCGACGCGAATGTGGTTTTCGATGCCGAACCAGTTTCCCGCCACGACGAATACACTTTCTTCCTTGCGGAGTTCCTCGGACAGCTCCTCGGACTTCATGGGGAAATCATAGCGCAGAAATGCCATGCCGCCAGCGGCGGGCCGTTGCCAGGACCAGCGATTCTGTCGCTCCACCCAGCGAGACACGATCTCGACGTTCTCCCGCAAGATCGCCCTGCCCCGGCCCAGAATGCGTTCCCGCGTTTCCGGTGCCATTACAGCGGCTGCGAGAACCTGGCTCACGATGCTGCTTCCGATCGTCGTATAATCCTGTCTTTTTGCGGTCTCGGCGACGACGTCGTCAGGCGCGACGATCCAACCAAGGCGAAGGCCGGGACAGGCAAACGACTTCGACAGGCTGCTGGTGATGATGGTGCGCGGATATGCACCGTAGAAGCTCATGGTTTCCGAGCCGTCGATCTCCCCGCCGCGATAGATCTCATCGACCATGAGCCAGGCGCCCGCTTCTTCGGCGACCTCAACCAGGGCCGCGCGGCTCTTTGGCGAGAATACCGCACCCGTAGGGTTGCCCGGATTTGTGACCGCAATCAGTTTCGCGCCCGCACTCTCCCGGCGAAGCATGGGTTCATCGATCTGCCAGCCCTGGTCCGCAAGCAACGGCAATCGACGTACGTCCATGCCGAGCGCGCGTCCGAGACCGTCCACCTGCATGAAGTTCGGCACCGCAAACAACACTTTGTCGCCGGGCTCAACCAGCGCCATGAGAGCGATCATCGTCGCTTCCGAGGACCCGTTGGTGACGAGCACATTCGATGCATTCGCACCGTCGTACCAACGCGCAATGGCCTCGCGCAGGTCCGGCCGTCCATCAGTCCACCCGTAGCCGAGAGGCAGCTTCAAGAGCGACTGCGCTTCCAAGGAGGGGAGAATGTCCTCGATGGTGCAGGGATGGACCCCACTTTCGGTGAGATTGATCTCGACGTCGTTCTCGAACAGCGTCTGGTTGCGCTCCATCAGGAACGTATCGAATTCCACGGCGGGCTCCATCAGGCTGGCAAAGACGATCGATTGCCGGCCGCGCGTCGCGACCGAGGGCGCTACATTGGCAAGGACCAACTTAAACAGTCAAGTCTATTTTAGACTTTTTTGTCCACTCGAAGGATGCTAMAGGGAAATCTCGCGGCTCCCATTGTCGAGAAAACGCCATGAAAATCGAAGAGTTCACCCTGGAGCGGATTCAGTCGCTCTATGAAAACACCGTCGAGTACAATCTCTCCGACAGCGGCGTGCATCCTTATTCCCTCAAGGAGCTCTTGACGCCTGGAGAACGCGACGCGTTGCTCGATGTCGAACTCGGCTATGGCTGGACCAACGGCAAGGTCGGATTGCGCGAGGCCATCGCCCGTCTCTATCTCGGCCGGCAAGCAGACAATGTGATCGTCACCAACGGCTCGGCCGAGGCGAACTTTCTCCTCGTCATGTCGGTACTCGAGCCAGGCGACGAACTTGTCGTGTTCGTTCCGAACTACCTGCAGATCTGGGGTTGGGCCCGCGCCATCGGCGTCCACGTGAAAGAGGTGCTTCTGCGCGAAGAGCTCGGATGGATTCCGGACCTCGACGACGTGCGAAACGTCGTTTCCGCGAAGACGAGGATGATGACGATCTGCCACCCGAACAATCCGACCGGCAGCGTCCTCCCGCGCGAAACCATGGACGGCCTCGTGGCGATTGCGCGCCAGCATGGCGTCTATCTCCACGCCGACGAAGTCTATAAGGGCGCGGAGCTGGAGGGAGTAGAACCTCCAAGCTTCGCTGACCTCTACGAAAGGGCGATCGTCACGAACGGCCTGTCGAAGGCGATGGCGCTGCCGGGATTGCGAATTGGCTGGCTCGTCGGACCTGTCGCGGAAATCTACGCCACGTGGCAGAGCAAGGATTATACCTCTATCACCACTGGCGCCGTCAGCGAGTTCGTCGCCGAGATCGTCGTTCAACCGGTGAAGCGGCAGGAAATCCTCGCGCGCAGCAAGCGGATCCTGAAGGACAACCTTGCTCTCATGAATGCCTGGGTCGCCATGAACGAGGATGTCTTTTCCTTCGTTCCGCCCAAGGCCGGCGGCATGGCGTTCGTGCACTACACCATGGACATCAATTCCACCGCCCTCGTCCACCGCCTGCGTGAAGAACGTGGCATCATGCTGTTGCCTGGCGATGTCTACGGTCTCGACAAGTATATTCGCATCGGCATCGGCGCCCAGGGATCGCATCTCCAAGCTGGACTCGACCGTCTGGCCGATTTCGTCCGCAGCGAGCTGTGATGGCCAAGGAGCGCTCCACAAACAACGCGTCGCAGAGCGTTGACCTTGCGTCCTACACGCATGTTTGCGATGCCATCGCGCTGCTTTTCCAGCCCTATGCCGAGGTGGTGCTGCACGACCTGRCGACCGAAACTGTCTTTTACATCGCCAACAATTTCTCCAAGCGAGAACTCGGCGAGCCTTCCTTGCTGAACGAAATCGACTTCAGGCCGTCCGATCTCATCATCGGGCCTTACGAGAAAGTGAATTGGGACGGGCGAAGGATCAAGTCCGTCAGCGCCGTTCTTCGAACCGGCAATCGGCCGTCCGGCATTCTCTGCATCAACGTCGACGTTTCGCACTTCCACGCCGCGATGCAGATGTTGAACGCACTCGTTTCGGTTCCGCAAACATCGGAAAAGCCAGCACTTCTGTTCAAGGAGGATTGGCACGAGCGGATCAACGAGTACATCCAGAGCTGGACTCGGGAGCGGGGCGTGAACGTCGCGGACATGAGCCGTGTGCAGAAACAGCAGCTCGTAACCGATCTCGCCGGCGACGGCGCGTTCGGCGGACGTAACGCGGCCGCCTATATCTCGCGGATTTTGGGGCTTGGCCGTGCGACCGTCTACAACTACCTGCGCAAGAAGGACGACGACTGATGCTGATCCTCACGCGCGATGAAATCCAGGCTCGGATCGATTGGGATCAAGCGATCGAAGGACTGAAAGACGCCTTCAAGGCTGCCTCCGCGGGAAAAGTTACGATGCCACCCATCGGCTATCTCGGCTTTCCCGACGCGGACGGCGATTGTCACATCAAATCCGGACGTATCCTCGGCGACGCTATTTTCGTCGTGAAGGTGTCGACCGGTTTCTACGGCAACGTACGGATCGGTCTCCCGAGCAGCAACGGTCTGTCGATGGTCTTCTCAGCGGAGACAGGCGCACCCTTGGCGTTGCTGCAGGACGAGGGATGGCTCACCGATTTGCGAACCGGGCTGGCCGGCGCTATCGCGACCGATGCCATGGCGCGGCGTGATGCATTCACCGTCGCGATCGTAGGCACGGGTACTCAGGCGCGCTTACAGGTACGGGCGCTTCGCCGGATCTGGCGCCATCGCGCCTTTCAGGTTCGCGTATGGGGCCGCACGGCATCGCAAGTTGACGCCTATTGCGACGATATGGCGACGCATGGGATCGCGGTCTCGGCATGCTCGTCGCTGGAAAGCATGTGCCGCATCGCCGATGTCCTCATCACGACGACACCGTCGCGAGAACCGCTCGTTCAGAGGGATTGGATTCGATCCGGAACACACATCACCGCCGTCGGCGCCGATGCCCCTGGGAAGCAGGAGTTGGCGACGGAACTCGTCGCCTGTGCTGACACCATCGTCGTCGATTCGCGCACGCAATGTGTCGAGCATGGCGAGATCGCGACAGCGGCTCGCGACAATCGAATCGATCCGGCAACCTGTGTCGAACTGGGCGCCCTGCTTGCCGATCCCAGCTTGGTGGCACGCCGCGGCGACGACATCACGATCGCCGATCTGACTGGTCTTGCCGCGCAGGACATCGCCATCGCCAAGGTGGCTCTCGCTAGAGGCTGACCACCCGTCCGGTGCGCACGGCCTCGTCGGCTGCGAGCGCGATGCGCAAGCTCCTGACGGCATCGTTCATGTGGTCGGTCAAATCCAGATCCTCGGCGATCGCGCGCAGAAGAAACCGCTGCTCCCGCTCGCAAAGAGCGTCATGATCCGGCTCGTCTGCCGTATCGATCCGCTCGTCCTGCCGCGCGAACGACCCGTCCGCCGCCAGTTCCGCGTGATGCAGTAGGATCTGATTGGTCTTCGTATGCGCATCGATATCGTCCGATCGTATCGGACCCGCGGTTTCCGACATGACGATACTGACGCTTCCTTTGGGGCCGATTACATCCTTCACGAAATAGGCCGTCTCGCTCATCATCGGCCCCCATCCCGCCTCATACCAACCGACGGAGCCGTCGTCGAAAGCCACGTGCAGATGGCCGTAATTGTACATGCCTGCCGGCATCTCCTCGCTCAACCGCGTGCCGACCGCGTGCACCTGGACCGGACGCGCCCGGGTGATCTGGCACATCACGTCCAGATAGTGCACGCCACAATCCACGATCGGCGAAAGGGATTGCAGCAGACGCTTGTGAGCATCCCAAGCTCTGCCGCTCGATTGCTGGTTGAGATTCATACGGAAGACGTGCGGGGAACCGAGCGTCTTCGCGAGGTCGATGAACTTGATCCAAGACGGGTGGTGCCGGAGAATATACCCGACCACGAGCTTACGACCGGTTCGGATCGCCGTTTCGACCACGCGCTCCGCATCGGCGACCGTGTCGGCCAAAGGTTTCTCGACGAAGACATCGGCGCCCGCTTCCAGAGCCCTGATCGCATAGGGCGCGTGCGTGTCCGAGAATGTATTGATCGAAACCACATCGGGCGCCACGGCGGCGAGGGCTTCTTCATAATTCGTGTATCGCGGCAAACCTTGCAATGCGGGGGGTAGCGACATCGTCGCGATCGATCGCGCGCAAAGGCCGACGATTTCGAAGCCGTCGATCCGCGCATAGGCAAGCGCATGGGAGAGACCCATACTGCCCAGCCCGACCACGAGAACCCGTTTCGCGCCCATTTTGCCCTCTCCCGAAGGGATCCCGACCAGAATGGTCTGAGGGACCGCAAGCATTCCGTCAAGAAAGGGGGGCATATCCTCGAATGCCCCGGCCTTGGATGCCGAGCAATCGTTCCCGCAGGTTTGGAACTGGTCGCACCGTCTCGGCGGTAGGCCGCCGGATGTGCCTCGCTCAGAAACGTTGCAACGCAGCCGATCCCGCCGCGTCCGCGCGTGGGTTCAAGAGCGCTACCGGATTTTGTCAAGGCGATCCGGCGAGAGAATTTCGGCGCTCAGGATAGTCACATCGTACTAGAGTGACACGGTTCCGATGACCTTGTCCCCTCAACCTGTGAGCGATACCACTATGAGATCACTTGTCCTGATTGGGGCGGCGTCCAATTCTATCGGCATCGCAGCCCAGTGGAACGCGGCGAAGTTCGCGCGGGCGAGTCGAGGGATCGCATCACCGAGGCGTCGCAGACGCCGATCGGGTCTTACGGAGGAATACCATGACACCTCTTCACGAAAAGGCACTCCTGCGCCGCGCCGGTCAGCTTCTCGCCACCGCTTCGGTGGCTGCGGCGGCGATGACCATTGCTCACGCGGCCTCAGCCCAGACATTGACCATCGAGAGCTGGCGTAACGACGACGCCGATGTCTGGAAC
>NZ_JBFUKD010000176.1:0-6294 GCF_056401005.1 Microvirga sp. P4_G7
TGCGGATATGGGTCAATTCGTGCGCGATCACCGCTTCGAGTTCGCGCTCGGTCAGCGCGTCGACGAGACCGCGCGTCAGGGTGATGGAGTACTGATCCTGGCGCACGCCGGCGGCAAACGCGTTGAGATTCGTCGTCTCGACGATCCGCAATTTCGGAACCGCCAGACCACGCGAGATGCAGAGGTTTTCGAGCAGGTTATAGAGCTTGGGATTGTCCGCTCGAGCGATTTTGGTCGCGCCGATAAAGCCGTTGATCATCACCTCATTGAACCGCAGCCCGAGCCATACCCACAGTCCGACAGCCACCGTCACGAGCGGCGCGAGCCAGAGCGTGTCGTGGGCGGCGACCCATGTCAGGTCGTTGAGAGCGCCTGCCGTCGCGTTCTCCCAGGCGCGCATGAGCAAGGCGAGCGCGAACGTCATCAGGTAGAACAGGACGAACAGGCCGGCGAGAAGAAACACCGAGCGCCGGCGGTTTGCCTCGATCTGCGTATAGAGGCCGAAAACGGGGAGCACGCGCGCCTGCTAGAAGGAGACTTTCGGGGGCGCCTCGAGCGCCTGCCGCTGGGTCTCCCCGAGATCGAAGAACTCTCGCGGCGAGAATCCCAGGGCGCCTGCGAAGAGCACGGCCGGGAAGGATTGGACCGCCGCATTGTACTCCGCCACGCCATTGTTGAAGAAACGCCGGGCGGCGGCGAGCTTGTTCTCGATATCGGACAGATCGATCTGCAATTGCTGGAAGTTGGCGCTGGCCTTGAGGTCCGGGTAGGCCTCGCCGAGGGCCATCAGGCGTCCCAGCGCCCCCGACAAAGCGCCCTCGGCTGCGGCCAGCTGCGCCGGATTCTGGGCCTTGAGCGCCTCGTTTCGCGTCTGAACCACAGCTTCGAGGGTCGCCCGCTCATGGCCGGCATAGCCCTTCACCGTCTCCACCAGGTTGGGAACCAGGTCGTGCCGCTGCTTGAGCTGGACATCCACATCCGCAAAGGCCTGCGTCATGCGTTGGCGCAGGCGCACGAGGCCGTTGTAGACGCCGATCCCGTAAAGCAGGACAAGGACGATTATTCCCCCGACGATCCAAGACAAGGCCATACCCTCCATAAGGTTTCCGGGCAGCCATGGCACAACCAGGGGGCCATGCTCAAGCTCCGGGTGCGGAACGAAGTCGCAACGCGGCTCGGAAGGCAGGCCGGTGACGGAGGGAAGGGGTGATTCTGCGCTTTGGAAAACCTCGCAAAAGCCTTGAAAACGTCGCCGTTTTCGACCACTTAAGAATTTGATTCAATTCAGATTCGCGTGCGCATCCAGGGCGCGTGGACAGAGCGGCGAAAAGCCGCCTCATCCGGCCTCTAGCACGTATAAGAAAGACCGACCTTGACCGATCCGAACGATATCAGCTCCGGCGGCCCGACGGGCGATCAGCCGGCGAGCGACATCAAGCCGGTTTCCATCGTAGAGGAAATGAAGCGTTCATACCTCGATTACGCCATGAGCGTGATCGTGAGCCGCGCTCTGCCGGATGCCCGCGACGGCCTCAAGCCCGTTCATCGACGCATTCTCTACGCGATGAACGAGAGCGGTTACACGCCCGATAAGAAATATGTGAAGTCGTCCCGCATCGTCGGTGACGTGATGGGTCAATATCACCCTCACGGCGACCAATCGATCTACGACGCCTTGGTGCGTATGGCGCAGGATTTCGCCCTGCGGGTTCTTCTCGTCGATGGCCAGGGCAATTTCGGCTCGGTCGACGGTGATCCGCCGGCGGCCATGCGTTACACCGAGTCGCGCTTGACCAGGGCAGCGATGCCGCTGCTGGAGGACATCGACAAGGACACCGTCGATTTCCAGCCGAACTACGACGAATCCCAGTCCGAGCCCACGGTTCTGCCCGCCCGCTACCCCAACCTTCTGGTCAACGGGGCAGGGGGTATCGCCGTCGGCATGGCGACCAACATSCCGCCGCACAATCTCGGCGAAGTGATCGACGGCTGTATCGCCTATATGGACGATCCCGACATCTCGACCGAGCAGCTCATCGAGATCATTCCCGGCCCCGACTTCCCCACCGGCGGCATGATCCTGGGCCGCGCAGGCGTTCGCTCGGCCTACACGACCGGGCGCGGCTCCATCATCATGCGATGCAAGTCGGAGGTGGAGGAGGTCCGCAAGGAGCGGGAAGCCATCATCGTCACCGAGATCCCGTATCAGGTGAACAAGGCCTCCCTCATCGAGAAGATCGCTGAGCTGGTCCGCGAGAAGAAGGTCGAGGGCATCTCGGACCTGCGCGACGAATCCGACCGCGACGGCATGCGCATCGTCATCGAGATCAAGCGCGATGCGATGGCGGAAGTGGTGCTCAACCAGCTCTACCGCTACACGCCGCTGCAGACGAGTTTCGGCGCCAACATGGTGGCGTTGAACGGCGGGCGTCCGGAGCTGATGACGCTCAAGGACCTGATCAAAGCCTTCGTCGACTTCCGCGAAGAAGTCGTTTCGCGCCGGACGAAGTACCTGCTCAACAAGGCCCGTGAGCGCGCGCACGTGTTGTGCGGTCTCGYGACCGCCGTCGCCAATATCGACGAGGTCATTCGCCTCATTCSCACCGCGCCTGATCCGAACACCGCCCGTGAGGCGTTGATGGGCCGGGACTGGCCGGCACAGGATATCGCACCGCTGATCGCCCTCGTTGACGATCCGCGCCATCGCATCAATGACGACGGCACGTATCGCCTGTCCGAAACTCAGGCGCGCGCCATTCTCGACCTGCGCCTGCAGCGCCTCACGGCGCTCGGTCGCGACGAGATCGGCGACGAGCTCTCGAAGCTCGCCGCTGAAATCTCGGACTATCTCGACATCCTGCGCTCCCGCGAGCGCATCATGGCGATCATCAAGACCGAACTGACGGAAATCCGCACGTCGTTCGCAACGCCGCGCAAGACCCTGATCACCGATTGGGACGCGGACGTGGACGACGAGGATCTGATCCAACGCGAGGACATGGTCGTCACCGTGTCCCACGCCGGCTACATCAAGCGCGTGCCGCTCTCGACCTATCGGGCGCAGCGTCGCGGCGGCAAGGGCCGCGCCGGCATGACGACGCGCGACGAGGATTTCGTCACCCGCCTGTTCGTCGTGAACACGCACACGCCCGTGCTGTTCTTCTCTTCCAAGGGCAAGGCCTACAAGGAGAAAGTGTGGCGTCTGCCGCTGGCCGCTCCGAACGCCAAGGGCAAGGCGTTGGTCAACATGCTGCCGCTCGAACAGGGCGAACGCATCAGCACCATCATGCCGCTGCCGGAGGACGAGGCGGCGTGGGATACGCTCGACGTCATGTTCGCGACCTCGCGTGGCACGGTCCGCCGCAACAAGCTGTCCGATTTCGCCCAGGTCAACCGCGCCGGCAAGATCGCCATGAAGCTCGACGAGGGTGAGTCCATCCTCGGCGTGCAGATCTGCACCGAGAATGACGACGTGCTGCTGACCACCGCCAAGGGCCAGTGCATCCGCTTCGCCGTACCGGAAGTGCGCGTCTTCAAGGGACGCGACTCGATGGGCGTGCGCGGTATCAACTTGGCCAAGGGAGACGACATCATCTCGATGACGATCCTGCGTCACGTCGAGGCTACGGGTGAAGAACGCGCCGGCTATCTCAAGATGCGCCGCGCCGTCCTCGGCGAGCTGACGAACGGTGAAGGAACTGCGGAAGCGAACGGCGATGCCGAGGAGGAGAACCTCTCCGCCGAGGCACTGTCGACCGAGCGCTACACCGAGATGAGCGCGCTCGAGCAGTTCATCCTCACGCTCTCCGAGAAGGGCTACGGGAAGCGCACGTCGTCCTACGAATACCGCATCACCGGTCGCGGCGGTAAGGGCATCACGGCCATGGCCGTGAACGCCCGCAACGGTGATCTCGTCGCCTCCTTCCCGGTGGAGGAGACCGATCAGAYCATGCTCGTCACCGATGCAGGCCAGCTCATCCGCGTGCCCGTCAACGGCATCCGTGTCGTCGGCCGTGCGACGCAGGGCGTCACCGTCTTCTCGACCCGCGGCAAGGAACGTGTGGTCTCCGTCGAACATATCGAGGGTGAGGAGAACGGCGACGAGGGTCTCGATGACGATGGTCTGACGGACGAAGCCGATGAAGGAGAGGGCGCTTAAGGCGCCCTTTTCTTTCAGACGCCGAGAGTGCGGCTGTAGGCCTTGAGAAACGACTTGGCGATCGACGCGCTGTTCGGTCCTTGTGGGACCGACAAGCGGATCTTGACGAATTTTCCCCGATGAACCGCGACGAAGATGAAGGAGTCGGTTCGACGGCTTGTCCGTCCTGGAAGATCTTTGGCGTCGATGGAGACGTACGCTTTCTCGAAACCCAGCTCTGCGCCGCGTTCGACGACCTTGGCTCCTCGATAAATCCCTCGCGCCACCATCTGGTTGATTTCGCGCAACGCGAGGGCAATCTCGTTTGCGGCGTGGTCAGAGCCGCTCCCGCGCGAAAGATCCATCTGCCGGTCGTAAATGTAGACGTCAGCCCACGCGCTCTCTTCAGCAGCCATATATCGGACGCTGAATCCTAATCCGGCCCCGTAGCGATTGGTCCATGCACRCGCCATTCCAACGATTTGCGGCGGAAAGCTGAAGCTTTCGACAACGAGATTTCCCTGTTGTCCCTGCCGCTTCGAAACCGTGGAGTCCTGAGCCAAGGCGACCGATTGGATCGCAATGGTAGAAAGAGCCAGAGCAACCAGCGCGTATGCCAGATATCGGCTCAGTAGCGGGGTCGCGGGGAGGCGGCAAAGCAATATCATTGATATAGCATTGCATACATAATTACCGTTGTCACAGAGGCCTGCCGCCCGCTGATGAGCCTCATCCAGAGGAGCGACGAAGTCGCGTCTCGAAGGACGAGGCGTCTCCAGTGCTTTCTGGTGGTCCTTCGAGACGCCGCTTTGCGGCCCCTCAGGATGAGGCGGGAGGTTGAATGGGGAACGGGGGCAGAACAGGAGAAGGGGATCGTGAAAAAGAAAAAGCAAGGCTTTCGCCTTGCCTAGATGCCTTTTGGCACTTTTCGGTTCCCGGCTTTTTGAGCCATCGCCTGTTAGAGGCGAAAGGGACCATATCCTCCCGAAACTCGGACCGCCGCCTCTGGCGTCGTGACGTCTGAGACATTCAGTGCCGTGGTTATAGACGGGTTAATGGGGGGTGTCATCACTTTTTGAGCACCGTCTGGCGCGAATTTCGGCACATATCTTATTGATCTTTCGTCTAATGGGGCGGTGTCCGGCTGGAAACCTCGATCACAGCTTGTCTTTTCGGCGGCGGCTGTGTTGTGTGCTCCAAGACGAGTCGCAACTCCATTGTCGATGAAGATCCCGAAGGCGTTCCATGCGTTTGAGCCGTTACTTCCTGCCCATTCTCCGCGAGACGCCGAAAGAGGCGGAAATCGTGTCCCACCGGTTGATGCTGCGCGCCGGCCTGATCCGTCAGGAATCGGCCGGGATCTACGCGTGGTTGCCCCTGGGATTGAAGGTCCTGAACAAGATCAGCGCCATCGTCCGGGAAGAGCAAGATCGCTCGGGCGCCAACGAGCTCCTGATGCCGACCATCCAATCCGCCGATCTCTGGCGCGAATCGGGTCGCTACGACGCTTACGGCAAGGAGATGCTGCGCATCACCGACCGCCACGAGCGTGAGATGCTCTATGGCCCGACCAACGAGGAAATGATCACGGAGATCTTCAGGAGCTATGTGCGCTCCTACAAGGACCTGCCGCTCAATCTCTATCATATCCAATGGAAATTCCGGGACGAGGTGCGCCCGCGTTTCGGCGTGATGCGCTCGCGCGAGTTTCTCATGAAGGATGCATATTCCTTCGATCTCGATCAGGCCGGGGCGCGCCACTCCTACAACAAGATGTTCGTCGCGTATCTGCGCACCTTCGCCCGTATGGGCCTGAAGGCGATCCCGATGCGCGCCGACACCGGCCCCATCGGCGGCGACTTGAGCCATGAGTTCATCATCCTCGCCTCCACCGGGGAAAGCGAAGTCTTCTGCCACGCCGATTACCTCGAGTTCGCGACACCGGCCGTCGATACGGATTTCGACAGCGTGTCGGGCCTGCAGACGATCGTGGACAAATGGACGTCGCTCTACGCGGCGACGTCGGAGATGCACGAGGAAGCCGAGTTCGAGCATCTCGCACCCGAGAAGAAGATGTCGGCTCGCGGTATCGAAGTCGGCCATATTTTCTATTTCGGCACCAAGTATTCTGCCCCGATGGGTGCAAAGGTGATGGG
>NZ_JBFUKD010000177.1:0-6289 GCF_056401005.1 Microvirga sp. P4_G7
CCCGCTGTCCTTCCGGCGTTCGCGAAGGCAGCGTGGCTCAGTGTGCTGCCCGAATTCAACCCATTCAAGTACAACTCGTTTCCCGTCAACGCCGCGCGGCAATCATATCGTGTGACAGATGCGCTTCAGCAGCGCATCGCCAACCAGACGCGCCTCGACCGGTTGCCGCCGATCATCACGTTCCAGTCCGTGATCGATTTCACCGTCAGCACGCGCGCCATCGTCACTGGTCTCTATGCTCATCTTCCGTCGAACGGGAGCGAGCTCGTGCTGTTCGACATCAATCGAACCGCAAAATTCGGCCCGCTGTTCAGCTCCGCATCGGAAGCAGTTCTTGCTCGAATTCTTCCGGCGCCTCCCCGCCAGTACCGGACGGCGATCATCACCAATGCAGATCTACAGAGCAGCGAGGTCGTCGCCCGCATCACCGAAGCCGGATCCGTGACAGAGCAGGTTTACCCGTTGGGTCTATCGTACCCGAACGACATTTACTCGCTTTCACACGTCGCGCTCCCCTTCCCCATATCCGACTCGCTCTATGGAACCGCGCCGGATAAGTCCGAGAACTTCGGCATCAACTTGGGGTCCCTCGCACCGCGAGGCGAGCGCGGCGCCCTCGTCGTGAATCTGGACACGTTGCTGCGCATATCCTCGAACCCGTTCTACCCTTACATGGCGCAGCGAATCGAAGAGGGTATCGTTGTTAGGTCGAAGCCTTAGTTGCGCACCAGATCCCCGAACGACATCGGAAGGGATCACCGGGCGAGCGCTCCGCAGTCCTAGAATTCCAGGCGACAAAGCGTCATCGCCACACCGCTGGCCCGCCGTGATCTGTCTGACTCGGCGAAGCTGCGGTCGACCCTCGCGGATGCCTTATGACGCCTTCAGGTCGCCCAAGACGGTCGGAACGAGTTCGGAAACTGTCGGGTGAATATGCACCGCTCGCCGCAAAGTCGTGTAAGGCGCCCGCGCATACATAATGTCCAAAAGGCCGTGGACCACCTCGTCCCCACCGACGCCTAAGATGGCAGCTCCGAGAATTCCCTCTGTCTTCCGGTCGACGACGACTTTCATGAATCCCTGCGTTTCGCCCTTCTCGATGGCGCGCCCAACGCGAGTCATGGGCCGGGTACCAATGGCAACTTCATGGCCGGCCGCACGGGCCTCCGCTTCGGTCATCCCCACGCGTCCGAGTGGGGGATCGACGAAAAGCGCGTAAGCTGGGATGCGGTCGCTGACGCGTCTTTTCTCGCCGTCGAGCAAGTTTGCGGCAACAATCTCGAAGTCGTTGTACGCCGTATGAGTAAAAGCACCCTTGCCATTGCAATCGCCGAGCGCCCAAATCCCATCGACGTTCGTTCGCAGTTCATCGTCGACTCGGATGTATCCGCGCTCGTCCATCAAGACGCCGGCCTTGTCCAAGCCGAGATCGTCTGTGTTTGGTCGCCGACCAACAGCCAGAAGCACGTGCGATCCCACGACCTCCGGTTCCCCCGAGGTGCAATTTACGCCGACGCCGATTTCATTTCCCCTCGGGGTGAACTTGATGCATTCCGCACTCAGTCGGACAGCAACACCTTCCGCCTCGAGAATAGTTTGAACCGCGCTTGAGACTTCCACATCCTCTCGGGCAATCAGGCGAGGGCCTTTTTCGACGACAGTGACTTTGCTGCCAAATCGTCGGTAGATCTGTGCAAATTCAAGGCCGACATAGCTTCCCCCGACGATGACGAGATGTTCCGGCAGGGCATCGAGTTCGAGGATCGAKGTATTCGTCAGGTATTCGACTTCGTTTACACCGGCGAAATCCGGGATAAATGCGCGGCCGCCCACGTTGATGAAGATCCGATCTGAGCGAAGGGTTTCGCCGCTCACCATGACCTCGTTCGGAGCACCGAAGGTGGCGTGTCCCTGATGGACCGTACACGTCTTTAGGCCACGCAGCATTGCTTCCACACCGGTGCGAGATTTGCCGGATATGGCGTCCTTTCTGGCTTTGACGGCCATCATGTCCACGGCGACATCGCCTACGGTCACACCGTAATCGGACACGCGCCTCATCAAATGCGCGGCATAGGCGCTGGCGACGAGGGTCTTGGTCGGGATGCAGCCGGTGTTCACACAGGTTCCACCAAACAGCTTCCGCTCGACGAGGGCGACATTCATTCCAGCCTTCGTCAGTCGTTCGGCAAGCGGCGGGCCGGCTTGGCCGGCGCCGATGATGATGGCATCGTAGGATTGTGTCATGCCAGAGCCCTTACGACGAGAATGGCGCCGGCCAGGGCGATGACATCTTCGAGAAGCGCGATCGCAATGCCTCTGCCTGTTGCAGCCGTCAGCCGCGTCCGAAACTCGTAGCCGCCCAATGTTCCGACGATCGCTCCAACGACCCCGGCGACGAGACCTCCCAACCACGAACCCGTGATAGCGAACGCTGCGCCGCAGACGGCACCGGTGACGATCCTCGCACCGAATTGAGACGGCACCTTTCTGCTTGCCGTACTCGGCAGCTGATCGGCGATCAGTTCACCGGCAGCAAGGACAGTCGCAATGTAGGGGGCCCACTGGTGACCCAGGAACGCGAGCCACGTACCGTCGAGGGGAAGCCAGCCGAGATAGGCGGCCCAACTCGTGGCTGCGACAGCAGTGAAAACGCGAAGCCCGGCAATGATTCCGATCAGCAGAGCGAGAAGAACGATGAGCATGCTTGTCTCCGGAACTCGGTCGCGCGTCGGTAGAAGGCAGCAGCGGCATTATTTCCGAAATACCGCCGTTAGCAAATCAATCGAACGCGCCTGACCCAAGGCTCAGCGCTGGAGGCCAATATGCGTTTTTGCAATGAAATAACTGCAAAACTGTCCATTGCATTGCATTATCGAAAACATCAAGTTGTGGCCGACGATCTGACCGATCGAACATGAACGGAGATGACGATGATCGACTCTCGCTTTGCCCCCTTTGGCGCTTTCGGCCTGCGTGTGGCCCTGGGCCTTATGTTTATTGCACACGCATATCTGAAAGTTGCCGTCTTTACCGTCCCCGGCTTCGCCGGATTTCTCGCGCAGCTCGGATACCCCACGTTCCTCGCGTGGCCGATCATTCTCGCAGAGCTGATCGGCGGTATCGCTATCCTTACGGGCTTCTACGGCCGCCTCGCCAACGTCGCTCTTCTGCCCGTGCTGCTCGGCGCGACGGCTGTTCACGCACCCAATGGCTGGATCTTCAACGCCCCCAACGGCGGCTGGGAATATCCCGCGTTCCTCGTGGTTGCGGCGGTCGCGCACATCCTCATCGGCGACGGTGCCTTCGCTCTGAGACCTTTCACCCTCCCGGTTGAAGGCAGAGCTTCTGTCGCAAAGCCCGCGTGACCCCCTGCTACGGCCGACGGAGGCACCCCTCTCTCGTCGGCCGGGCAGCTTGCGAAACTCGGAGCAGATGAACGAGTGCCGAGGCGCGATTGATTCTCAATCGCATTCAAGACGAGAACGACGTCGCTTCTGTACCGTCGATCGTCGACACCAGTCATGTGCTCATTGAGCGTCGCAGCACCTGAGCCGCGACGCACATTCATACGAGGAGACCTCGGTCACGCGGCGCGATGAGACATCAGATCGGCTCGCTTATCGATTCTGGCGAGGCGAGCGAGGAGATACTCGACCTCGGTCTTGCCCGTAGAGGACAAAGCTGCGCCAGGCTTACGCTGCGCATCGGATGCCAGCACACCTCGTCGCATCATCACATACTTCCGGATCGCGAGGCCAATGCCTTGCTGCTGCTCGTAGCGCAGGAATGGCAGGTGAGCATCGAACAGGTCATGCGCCTCATCGCGCTTGCCGCTGGCAGCAAGGGAAACGATCTCCATGAGAGCATCGACGAATGCGTAGCCGGTCATTGCCCCGTCTGCGCCACGCTCCATCTCGAAATCGAGGAACAGGCCGCCGTTTCCGCACAAGATCGAAAGCGGACGCAACTTCCCCTCCCTCTCAAAGGTACGCAACGCCGAAATTTTCTCGAGCCCTGGCCAATCTTCATGCTTCAGCATGTAGCAAGATGGATTCTCGGTCACGATCCGAGCGATCACGCTTGGCGTCATCACGACGCTTAGGGTGAGCGGGTAATCCTGAAGGACCCACGGCACGTCGTCACCGATGGCTTCGACCGCCTGACGGAAATAGGTGACGATCTGATCGTCGGTTCGCAATGATGGTGGCGGCGCAATCATAACGCCGGCGGCGCCCTGATCCATCACGTGTCGCGTGAGGTTGCGCATGGCTGCAAAACCAGGCGCCGACACACCGATGACCACAGGTATCTTCGAGCGCCGGATGACTTGGCCGGCAACGCTGAATGCCTCCTCGGCATCGAGCTTCGGCGCCTCTCCCATGATGCCGAGCGCCGTGATACCTGTGCAGCCAGACTCGGCGTAGAAATCCGTCATCCGATCGACAGAGGTGGTATCGATGCGCCCGTCCGGCAAGAACGGTGTCGGTGCGATCGCATATACGCCGGATTGGCGATCATTCGGCTTCATCGGAGAGTCTCCCTAGATAGATTGTGCTGTTTGCAACAGCGTCTTGTCCCAAACGTAGCTTGGGAGATTGAAAGGTGTGTCCGTCGCCATGGTCGACACCATGCAATGTCTTTCAGGTCAGTGCATAGCGTTTCTCGATACCCGACAAGTTGAGTTTCTCGAACCGATGGCAGCTGACCTGGTGCTCCCGACCGGCCGAACGCAGATACGGAATTTCAGCCTTGCATTGCGCCGTTGCGTAGGAACAGCGCGGATGGAATGGGCAACCCGAAGGAGGCGAACTCGGATTGGGGACATCGCCTTGAAGTCTGATCCGCGTCCGCACAAAGTCGGGATCTGCAATCGGCACAGCTGAGAGCAGTGCTTCCGTGTAAGGATGCCTTGGATTTGAGAAGAGATCGTCTGCATCGGCAATCTCGACGATCTTGCCCAGATACATCACTGCGACACGATCGCTGATGTGGCGGACCACCGACAGGTCGTGCGCGATGAACAGGTACGTCAAGCCAAACTCGGCCTGAAGATCCTGCAGTAGATTGACGACCTGCGCCTGAATAGACACATCAAGCGCCGAAACAGGCTCGTCAGCGACGATGAAACGCGGATTGAGCGCAAGTGCGCGAGCGATTCCGATACGTTGACGTTGCCCACCGGAGAACTCGTGCGGGAAGCGCTTCATATGATCCGCACCCAATCCAACCGCTTCAAGCAGACGGACGACCCGCTCGGCGCGCTCATTTCGATTCAGCGTCCCCTGGATTCGCAAAGGCTCGCCGATGATATCGCCGACGTTCATGCGAGGGTCGAGAGACGAGTACGGATCCTGGAAGATAATCTGCATCTCGCGCCGCAACGCCTTGACCTGCCGGGAGGGCAGACTCGCAACGTCGACAACCGTCTCCTTGCCATCGCGTTGTGCCAAAACTTCACTGCGAAACAGAACTTCGCCAGCCGTCGGTTCTGTCAGTCGCATGATCGATCGGCCGGTCGTGCTCTTGCCGCACCCGCTTTCGCCGACGAGGCTGATCGTCTCTCCGCTCTTGACGGTGAGGTCCACGCCGTCGACAGCTTTGATCTGCGCTTGCGAGCCGCTCAGCATACGCTTACGGATCGGAAAATATTTCCGAAGCCCCTTCACTTGCAGGAGAACGTCATCAGGCAGCATTGGCGTTCTCCTCGACAATCGCGTGGTGAAGAAAGCATGCCGCCCTATGAGTGCCATCGACGTTTGCGAGTGCCGGAACCGACTGGCTGCAGATCGCCATTGCGTGCACGCATCGGGAAGCAAAGGCACAGCCTTGGATGACTTCGGTCGGTCTGGGCACCGAACCTTCGATCGTCTCGAGACGGGTCGCCCCTCGATCGATAATGGAGGGAACGGAGCGCAGGAGGCCCTGCGTGTATGGGTGCAGCGGATTGCGATAGAGGTCGCGAACGAATGCGCTCTCCACGATCTTGCCGCGATACATGACAATCACGTCGTCCGCCATCGCTGCGACGACGCCAAGATCGTGGGTGATGAACATGATTGCACCGGCGAAGTCGCGCCGAAGTTCGTTCATGAGGTCGAGCACTTGCGCCTGGATGGTGACATCGAGCGCGGTCGTCGGCTCATCGGCGATGAGAAGCGAGGGATTGCAAACGAGCGCCATGGCGATCATGGCACGTTGCCTCATGCCGCCCGACAGGTTGTGCGGATATTCGTCGACACGCTGTCGCGGCGCCGCGATGCCGACGGCAGCCAAGCTTGCTATGGCC
>NZ_JBFUKD010000178.1:0-6257 GCF_056401005.1 Microvirga sp. P4_G7
ACCGAATTCAACACCGGCGGCGGATGTCGTGCGCGGCTTCATAGAGGGTGCGTGGGAGCAYCACGTCACTGGGATCTATGGATACTGGGGTGAAGCGGTTGCCTTGTTGGCGCGGCACCTCGGCGCGGAGCTGCAGCGTGTCTGATCCCTATCGCATCATCAGCTTCGGCGCGCGAGACCCGAACGGAACATGGCGGACCATTTCCGTCGAGAACGGTCGGATCGAACGCAAAGACAACGGTATTCATTCAATCAGTTTCGAGGCCGCCGCCGACGCAGTCGAAATTGTCCTATCCGCACCGGAAATAGCGCAATTTCTCGGCGCCGGAGAACGCTTCGACGCACTTGACCTGCGCGGGTCGAGCGTTCGCTATTATCTCGAGAATTTTGCTCTCGGCTCCGGAACCTACTTGCCTGTTCCTTGGATTGCCACCACCGCGGGCTTCAGTCTGTTTCTTGACGGTCCGCAATCGGCCGTGTTCCATCTCGCGGCTCCTTGGGACCCGCGCACCATTCGGATACAAGTCGAGGGAGGTCGTCTCGATCTCCAGATCCATCTTGGCACTCTGAAGGAACAATACGCGGCTTTGATAGAAAGGATCGGGCCGCCCCTCCTCCCCAATGAGTCCTTCTTCGGGTTGTGGAAGGCGGGCGATTGGCGGTTCGAGAATGCCGAAACAATCGAGGCCGATCGGCGCGGCTTCGAAGCGCTCAATCTTCCGATGGCGGTGAAGCTCATCGATGCATACTGGGAGGACGAGGTTCATTCTTTTGCGTTCGACGAGCGAAAGTACCCCGATGCTTGGGGGATGGTTGAACGCTTCAAGCGCGAGGGAACCGAAGTTCACCTTTGGCTGTGCCCTTGGGTCGTCGTTGGCACCCGATCGTTCGAATACGCCAAGGAGAACGGTTACACGATCAAGGACATGGCCGGCCAGTTGATCACACGCCGTCCTGGGGCAAACCCCAACGTCGTCGCTGCGCTCATCGACTTCTCAAATCCGGCAGCATGTGATTGGTGGGCTAGCAATCTACGAGATCTCGTCGACAAGGGGATCGCAGGCTTCAAAGCCGATTTCGGTGAACAATTGTCCGAGCACGCCGTGCTTCACTCGGGTGAGACGGGTGGTGCTGCGCATAACAACTTCGTTCGGTACTATCTGGAAGCGACGATGCGGGCGTTCGGCGACCGCAATCCGGCTATCATCAGTCGCTCAGGCAGCCCGAAGGTTCGAACACAGATCTGGTCGGGCGATCAGACCTCCGATTTCTGTCCGAAGACTGGTCTCCCGGCGGCAATCCGCGCCGCACAGAGTGCTAGTCTGTCGGGATGGTCGTTCGTCGGCAGTGACCTCGGCGGCTATTTTGGGACGCCGACTCCTCAAGTCTTTGCCCGATGGACGCAATTCGCGTGCTTTACACCGTTGATGCAGCTTCATGGTCTCGGGTGTCGCGAACCGTGGGACATGGATCAGCAATCGGTCGATATCTTCCGCCGATATGCAGAGTTGCATTTGCGTCTCGCGCCTTACCTCGAGCATCACGCCCACATCGCCGCCGAGGGCGGTGATCCGATGATTCGCATGATGCCGCTCGCATTTCCGGACGTCGACTGGAGAACGATCAACGATTGGGATCAGCAGTTCATGCTCGGCGATGCGCTTCTCGTCGCACCTGCCGCTTTCTATGCCAATACACGTGCTGTCTACCTACCCGCAGGCCGATGGTTCGATGTCATGGCCAGCAGTTGGGCTGAGGGTGACCGGTGGATAGTGAGGGATACGCCGGTCGATCAGATTCCTGTGTTTGTGAGGGCGGGGTCTTGTCTCTATCTGCGCAAGAGCCGCGAGGGCCGTGACGTCTTGGCTGTTATCGCGCAATCGGCGCGCGGCAGGGCGGACTCTCAGATGATTGCTCCCCGCAGCGTCGACCGGAACGCACCCTGGAACATCGCGCAGACGGCGCTCCTAGGCACGCYGATTGAAGACAATGCGAGTGAGGGAGAGATCATCGAGGACGAATGGCTTTCCAGACTTCACGTCCTTCCTATCGCGAAAGGGACGCACTCACCGCAATAGGATCGTCGAAATTTGCAACGCCCCGTCTAAGAAGGGTGATTCATCAGCAAGAGGGAGAAACGTCATGAAACTGAGATTGCGAAATCTGGTAGCGGCTCTTGCGGGTATCGCCGCGTTGAGCAGTACGAACGCCTTCGCCGACACGGTTACGCTTTGGGTTAACGCGCCTCTCGCACAGGGACCTACCGCACCGATCTACGACGAGTTGAAAGCCTTCGAGCAAAAGACCGGACACAAGGTCGAATTGCAGGCGATTCCGCACCAAGAGTTCGAGAAGCGACTTTTCGTGGCGTTGGGCGGCGGAGCGGGCCCGRATGTCATGGCCCTCGACATCGCCTGGGTCGCCGGATTCGCCGATGCCGGGTTGCTTGCGGATCTTACAGACAAGACGAAGCCGATCGCCGAGCAGTTCCAACCCGGCCCGCTTGCCAGCGGACGATACAAGGAGCGGCAATACGCATTGCCGCTCTATACCAACAACGTCGCGCTCTTCGTGAACAACGACATGCTGAAAGAAGCGGGAATTGTTGCGGCACCCAAGACCTGGGCCGAGTTCAAGGCGGCTGCCAAGGCGATGCGTGCGCTTGGCCCAGACAAGTACGGCTTGAGTCTCGGAGCCGGCCGGTTCGGCGTGTTCCAGCTTTACAGCTTCGTCTGGCAAGCCGGCGGAGAATGGTTGGACGAGAAAGGCGTCGTCGGTATCGGCCAACCTGCGGCGATCGAAGCCGTCGATTTTCTTTCGCGCATCTATACCGAAGACAAGGCCGTCCCCGACACGATTCTGACGGCGCAATCGTGGGACGAAATCCACGCCCCCTTCATCCAAGGGCGAGCCGGAATGGTGATCACCGGTGATTGGGGTATCGCTCCGATCAAGAAAGGCGCTCCCAAAATGGACTTCTCCATCGTGCCGCTTCCGGTCGGCAAAGTGGGCGCGACGGTTATCGGCGGCTTCAACATCGCAGTGAACGCCGCCGCAAAGTCTCCGGCGGCGGCCGAGTTGGCCGTGTGGCTGACCGGGCCGCGCTCCGTCGAATTGATGAAGCGGTATGATCGACTTTCCGCACAAGCCTCCGCCACCTCGCCGGAGGCGCTCAAATCATTGACTCCGGAGCAACGTCCTTTCATGGAGCAAGCGCCGGTTGGCCGCGCCCGGCCTGTGGTCGCACTATGGACCGAAATTCACGCGAGTGTGCTCGCTCCGGCGTGGGACGGCGTGCTCCGCGGTCGCGTCACGCCCAAGCAGGCGATGGAGAAAGCCGCAGAAGAAATCAAGGCAAAGTTGCAGTGACGTATTCTGCACCGATCCAATCCGGGCCGACGCATCGAAAGAAGCGCCGGCCCCTTTCCGCGGTGTTCGAGACCGGCCTAGGCGAGAGGATCTATCCATATCTTCTCGTTCTCCCGGCGGTGATTCTCGTGATCGGCGTCGTCATCTACCCGGTAGCGAGCGGTGTCATCGCTGCCTTTCAAGACATGACTCTTCGAACTTTGAGTCGCGGCACCGTCACCTTCGTAGGCTTGAGAAATTTCGAGCGTGTCCTCGCGGATCCTGTTTTCATGCAGGCGGCACGCAACACCGCATTCTGGGTCGCGACCAACGTCGTCGTGCAACTTACCATCGGCTTTGCGCTTGCTTTGCTTTTGAGCAAGCACGTCAGGGGCATTGGATTTTTCCGATCAGGGATTCTCGTTCCGTGGGTGGTGCCAAGCGTCGTCGCGGTTCTCACCTGGCGCTGGATGTACGACCCGAGTGTCGGCATTTTCAACGAGCTGCTCGTGCGTGCCGGCCTCATTTCCGATTATCGGCCTTGGCTGGGTGACACTGATACTGCCCTTCTAGCCGTGACGGTGGAGAGCATCTGGAAGGGCACACCTTTCGTAATGCTCCTTCTTCTCGCCGCGCTTCAACTCATTCCCAAGTCCATCTTCGAAGCTGCCTCCATGGACGGTGCGCGCGGATGGCGCCTCCTGTTTTACGTCATTTTGCCTCAGATCAGACTCTCGTTCGCCATCGCGGCGGTGTTGACACTGATTCTGACGGTCAACAATTTCAACGCTATTTGGCTGATGACTGCTGGCGGACCGCTCAACGCATCGGAGATCCTGTTCACGCTGGCCTATCGCTATGGTTTCGAACGCTTCGATCTCGGCCTTGCCTCAGCGGTTGCGACGATGTTGTTCGTCGCGCTCGTCATCGCGACAACGGGATATCTCTACCTCATCCGTCAGAAAGAGGAGGATTAGAGATGGCGTCATTTCTCAGATCCTGGCGAATGACGCTGGCGTATGTTGCGCTCATCGTGGCGCTCATTTGGGCCATCTTTCCATTTTACTGGATGGTCGCGACGTCGTTGCGGCCGGAAGCCGAACTCTTCCAGCGCCCCCCTTCGCTGGTACCGCATGGCATAACGCTTCAGCACTATGTAGACCTTCTCGTGGGAGCTTCGTTCTGGCGGTTTGCCTTGAACAGCCTTTTCCTAACGATCATCGTAACCGCAATCAGTATTGTCGTATCGCTGACGGCGGGATATGCGCTGGCGCGCTATCGCTTTCGCGGTTCGACTCTTCTGCCTGTTCTGATGCTTTATGGACAGATGTTTCCTGCCGTGTTGCTTCTCATCCCCTTTTACGTTCAGTTTCGCTATCTCGGATGGCTTGATAGTCTTTGGGGTCTCGTCCCCGTATATCTGAGCTACATGTTGCCGCTGTGCGTGTGGTTGATGCGCGGCTTCTTCGCACAAATCCCGTTCTCTCTGGAGGACGCAGCGAGAATGGACGGCTGCACACGTTGGCAAGCATTCTGGCGCGTCATCGTTCCGCTGACCCGGCCGGGAATCGTCGCTGTCGGCACTTGGTCGATGATCCACACCTGGAATGAATTTTTGTACGCGAGCACATTCATCCTCTCAGAGAACAAGAGAACCCTCCCACTCGGATTGTCGAGCCTTATCGGCCAGTACACCACCGATTGGGGAATGCTGATGGCCGGTGGGGTTCTGACGGCCGCGCCAATTCTGATTTTGTTCTTTGCACTTCAACGCCATCTCGTCTCGGGAATTGGCGGCGGTGCCGTCAAAGGYTGACACGGACATGACGAGGATAACCGAGATTCGTGCGTTTGCTCTTTCGTGTCCGACACCTGGCGGTGTCACCTTCGCCGTTGGTCGCTCGGCGAAAAGAGACATGGTGCTCGTCAAGGTCACGACCGACGACGGAACCGTTGGTTGGGGTGAAGCCCACCATGCACAAGCACCAAGCACGATCGCAGCCTTCATCAATGATGCTTTGGCGCCGCGCTTGATCGGCCTAGACGCACACGCAACCGAGGTCGTATGGCACAAAGCCTATCAGAGCTTTGTCGCGACGCACGGTCCCGGCGCAGCTGCGATCATCGGCCTCAGCGGTGTGGACTTGGCATTGTGGGACATCAAGGGAAAAGATCTGGGGCAGCCCGTCTACCGACTCCTCGGCGGTGAACCCCGCGACATTCCCGTCTACGCGGGAGGCATCAGCCTCGGGTTCCAGCCGGTCGATGAACTGAAGGCCGAGATCGACACCCTGATGCAGACGGGCTATCGCTTCGTGAAGCTTCGCGTTGGCGATACCATTCCGCGTGATCTGGAGCGTGTGTCCGGCATTCGCCGCGCATTTGCGAAGGACCTTGCGGTCGCAGCGGATGCCGGAACAAAATTTGCAAGCAGCGACATGGCGTCCATTGTCGATATTTGCGCCGCAGGCGAACTCGCGTGGCTGGAGGAGCCCTTCACGCCAGACAACATTGCGGCGTACCGACGTCTGAGCGCGTTGACGCCGACTCCTCTGGCGGCGGGAGAAAATCACTTTGCTCGCTACGACTTCCGCACCTTGATCGGCGAGTACTTGATACAGTTCGTTCAAGCCGATTGCTGTAAGGTCGGTGGTATCAGTGAAATCATGAAGGTGGCCGCCATGGCGAGCGCTTGGCATCTCAAAATCGCGCCCCATACGAGCGCTTCGGCCTTGAGCACCGCGGCCTCCGTCCATGTTCTATCCGCCCTCCCAAACGGACATATCTATGAGGCCGACGTTTCGCGCATCAACGCCTTTCGAGACGAGCTGTCTCCAGAACCGTTCAGAATAAAAGACGGTTTCATCCGCGCTTCGGATCGGCCGGGATTGGGAATCGAGGTCGATGAG
>NZ_JBFUKD010000179.1:0-6254 GCF_056401005.1 Microvirga sp. P4_G7
GAATCTCCGGATCGCGCGCGAGGAGCATGAAATAATGCGACTTCGCCCTGGACGCGTCGACGAGACCCGCCCAATGGCGGTCGGTCAGCTCGTCCTCGGCAAGAGGCTCGAGCCAAGGCACCCAGCCCAGCTCGTCTTGCGTGAAGATGACGGGTTGCTTGTTGCCGGGATGGGCGATGATTGTATCGGTCATATTGATCTCCTCACTCTCACGCGCGGCCGGATGCAGATGCGGCTGCGCCGGCGAGTTCCAACACTCTCTTGCTTCCCACATCCCTCTGTGATGCTGCAGCGAGCGCGCTCAAGCCGGCTATCACCCGGATCTGGAAGGCGAGAAACGCAATCGATTGTGCCCGGTCAAGGCGGCCTGGTTGGCGACGATCGCCGTCTCGTGGTCGCGGATCTCGCCGACCATGATCACATCGGGATCCTGCCGAAGGACGGCGCGCAGCGAGCTGGCGAAGTCGAGCCCGATCTTTCGGTTCACCTGAATCTGGTTGACCCCATCGAGATGGTACTCGACCGGGTCCTCGACGGTGACGATGTTGCGGCTCGGATTCGCCATCGCCTTGAGGGCCGCATAGAGCGTCGTCGTCTTGCCGGAACCGGTCGGACCGGTGACGAGGAATACGCCGTGCGGCTCCGCCAACACCGTGTGAAGCGTTCCGATGATCGGCGCCGACAGGCCGAGCGCCTCGAAATCGAGCGTGGTCGCGGAGCGATCGAGAATGCGCAGCACGACGCCCTCACCGTTGACATGCGGCATGGTCGCCATGCGCAGGTCGATCTCGCGACCCCGCCAGGCCATGCGGATGCGTCCGTCCTGCGGGAGCCGTCGCTCGGCAATGTCGAGGCCCGCCATGATCTTCAGACGCGAGATCATGGCGGCATGCAGCTGCGCCGCCGGCGGCTCCACGTCTTTGAGGATGCCGTCGACACGATAGCGCACCCGCAATCCGTCCCGCTTCGCCATGATGTGCACATCGGACGCTTTCAGCTCAATGGCGCGATCGATCAACGCATTCACGATGCGGATGACCGGCGCATCGCTGGCAAGATCGCGCAATCGCTCCACGTCGAGGGTAAGAGATGGATCGGCATCATTCGCTTCGCCGACCGCGCGCGGCGGTTCCTTGCCGTAGAGCCGCTGCATGGCTGCTGCGAACTCGCCGCGCAGAGCAAGCCGGCACCGCACCGGCAAGCCGGTTTTGGCGTGGACCGCGGCCGGCGAAAAGCGATCGAGCGGATCCAAAACCGCGAGCTCCAGTTCGCCCTCGACGAGACGAACGGGCAGAACCTGAGAATGCAATAAAAACGGAGCGGTCAGGACTTCGGGCAGGATCGGTTCTTGGGGGTACTCGTCGACGCCGATCAAATCGAGACCCGTGACCGCGGACCATGCTTCCGTGAGTGCGCCGTCGGAGACGAGACCGAGTTTGTTGAGAACGACGTCGAGACGTTCACCGCTCGATTGCGCGGCGCGGCGGCCCCGTTCCAGCGCTTGCCCGTCCAGGCCCCCGGCATCCGCAAGGTGCGCAATGACGTCGTCGACGATGGTGTTCGATCCGTCATGCTGCTGATGTTGCGGCACCGTACGCATGTCACAACACTCCCATCGGGACCATCGCGCTGTGTGCTTGCGCGAGCCAGATGACGATCAGCGCGAGGCCGAGAAAGGGAGCGAAGGGAATTCTCGTGGTTGGCGCAAGGGGCCGGCCATCGAGGATGCGCCACGACAGAATGACGAGAAGCGCCGCCACGGATGCGAGCATCAGCAATGGCGCAAGGCCCTGCCAGCCGACCCATGCTCCCGCTCCGGCGACGAACTTCACGTCGCCCATGCCCAGACCGTCATAACCTCGCAGGCGCGGGAAGATGGCCGCGAGCATCCACAACGCTCCGGCGCCGGCCGCAATGCCTCCGACGGAGGCGGACCAGGTCAGATGCGGTGTAAAGGCGCCATATGCCGTTCCGCACAGAGCGAGGCCCGCGTTGATCTCGTTGGGGATGATCTGGCGCCGCCAATCGACCCAGGCCGCCGCAAGCACGAGCAGCCCCAGGCACGCGAAGGCGCATAGATCGATGTATGGAGACATGGTCGACATCGCAAACACCCCGCGACCGCACACGCGTTGAAGCACCGCTCAAAAAATCACTTCGTATTCCAAGTATCATTCAAGTTATTATGTTTCTTTTATTTGAGTGATCATGTCAAACAATTGATACTAAGTTGCAAAACAAAATCTAGTAAACCTTGGATTGAAACACTACACAAACGCGGAGGATGTTCGTACGCAAAAATGAAAGCTCGTGAGAATTAATGTCATTCGTAAAGTATTTAAATCATCAATTCTGAATTCAGAATCTTTGATATTGAAATAAAGATCATGCTATGTATCGATTTGCCTCGTTATGGATGCGGCGAACCTACGGTTGTTTTGCTTGCGTGAGATTCTATGAACATCGAAGGCCTCTCCCTTGATCAGATGAGAGTTGCACTTGTCGTCGCCGAAGCGGGAAGTCTTTCCGGCGCGGCGCGGCGTTTCAACAGAGCTCAATCGGCCGTCAGCTACGCGGTCACGACGCTCGAGCGTCAGCTCGGCGTGCAACTCTTCGACCGCTCCACTCAGCGCGCCCGCCCGACCAGCGCGGCGGGTCCCTTGCTACGGGAAATGAAGGCCATCGTTTCACGGGCGGATGCCTTGCGCGAAAGCGCGCGCCTTCTTCGCGAAGGCGACGACAGCACCATCGTCATCGGGGTCGACGCGTTGTATCCGCTTGCGGCCCTGGCCGGCGCGATGGCCGCTTTTCAGAAGGCATTCCCGGCCATCGTCATCGAGGTGCAGACCGGCCTGGGTCCAGTCATCGTCGATCGCGTGATCGGCAATCTCTGCGGTCTTGGAATTGTGACCGCTCCGACTGTCATGCCCGAGCCGCTGGTGAGCGAACCGCTCGCGCCCGTGACGCTGATTCCGGTCGTGAGCGGCGGTCGTCGTTCCTCAGCCGCGGGTTCACCAGTGGTTGCGGAATTTGAGCTCGGCGCGGATATTCGAGTCGTGATGCCGAGCGAAAAATTCCCCTCGCCGTTCGAGTTGGGCCATATCCAGTCGAGAACGTGGTGTGTGGATGACATGACGACGAAGTTGGCGTTTCTCCGCGCCGGACTCGGCTGGGGGTACATGCCCCGGCATCTCGTGCAGGGGGACATCGATCACGGGATCCTCAACGTCATCGTCCGACCAGGCATACAATCGGAGCATCTTCAATCGATCCACCTCGTTCGCAAGGCGGATCGTGCGTTGGCACTCCCTGCGCAATGGCTGGCCGAGCATCTCCCGCACCGAACCCTGAGAAGCTGAGGTCGGACTTTAGCGGGCAACCAATGCGAATCACCGCGAGCTTGGCGAACGCTGGGTGATGCGAGCGTGTCGAACCGGGTCGCGACAGCCGCCGGTCGCTCCGTAGCGAATGCCCCCAAACAACGAAACCAATCCCGAAACAAATCCAATCGCGCTTGTGCTCGTATTCTTTTTTTCGCTATCTTCGGAAGATGACTTGCTCCGTTCTTCTCGACCTCGACGGCACCTTGATCGATTCGCAACCCGGTATTTTGGCGAGCTGCCTTGCGGCACTGCGCGCCCTTGGACATGAGCCGGATGAAACCCTCGATATAAGACGTGCGATCGGGCCTCCGCTCGAAGATATGATGCAAATCTTGCTGCGCTCATACGGAGACGACAGAGTCGGCGAGGCAGTCGCTGCCTATCGTCACCATTACGGTGTAAGTGGGCTTTTCGGAAGCGTGCCTTATCCGGGGATTGGCGAATCCCTCGAAGAGATGAAGCGGAGGGGATGGCGCATCTATCTCGCCACTTCGAAAAGGGTGATTTTCGCAAGTCGCATTCTGGACCACCTGAAGCTCACCCCATATTTCGATGGCATCTATGGATCGGTGCCGAGCGGCGAGCTGGATCACAAGCCTGAACTCATCGCCCATATTCTGTCGGAGCGTGGTCTTTCGCCGTCGCAGAGTCTGATGGTCGGGGATCGCCGATACGATATTTCCGGCGCTCATGCGGTCGGAATGCGCTGTCTTGGCGTACTCTGGGGTTATGGGACCCGCGACGAACTCGAAACGGCCGGCGCAGACCAACTGGTGCATTCCCCTGCCGATCTCATCCGTACGGTCCACGCTATGGTCAACGGACGGCGATCCGCAAGCTAGAGCAGCAGTGTTCGACAAGCGGCCACATATCCGCTCCCGACACTTGGCGTCCGCGACACTTGGCGTCCCTTATACGTGGCATCGTTTCGCCGCGACTCAGAATCTGGTCCGCTATCGCCAAATGTCGGCCGTCGCTTGGCCATCACGCGCGATTCATGGAAGTGCCCTCAATCCGTCAGTGGAATGGGGCAGACGTGCGAGACCAGCCCCACGCTTTCGATCCAACGGTGGATGAGGTAACCCGGCAACTCCTCGTCGAGCTCATGCTCGTCGGCATCGCCCCGCTCCGCCACCGTCATGTAGCGGACGGGYGGCGCGCCCTGGCAGATCGCTCCTCCGAAACGAGCCTGAAAGGACCGATGGAAATGTCCGACCACCACGCGCTCGACCTGCGGATGTCGCGATAGAATGGCGGCCAGTTCATCGGCGCCTTCGCCCAGTCGAATATCGTCCTTGCCGTCAATGCCGATCATCATGGGCGGATGGTGAAAGAACAGGAGGGTCGGCACCTTTGACGCACACGCGAGCGCATCCTCGAGAAAACTCAGCGTCGCTGGCGGCAATGCGCCTTCGACACGGCCGGGAATGCTGCTGTCGAGTCCGATCAGGCGAACGGGACGCGTTTCAACGGCGTAATTCAAAGGCCCCTGCCCCGCGAACAGACCGAACCGTCGAAAGCCGGGCAAAACGTCCTTCCCGGCTTCGCTTGTGTTCACCCGCAAATACGCCATGATCGGCTCGTCGGCGTATGTCGGAACAGCCGTGCTGATGAGTGCGAGCAAAGAGATCAGCGCAACAATGCCAATTGTTAGGCGGGCCCCCGAAGGATTGGATCGATCAACTCCCTCACCGGCGATCGGATTACACGGACAGAGCGATGCTGCGACCTGTCTATCAACGCCTGTCATAACACCCGCCATGTGACCGCCCCCTCACAGAATAAAACTCTCCGCGCCGATCGCCGCTGTAGCGAGCGCGATGTCGTGGTCGGGTTGCCCGTCGCCGTTGCTGTCGATGCGCAGCTGCTGTGATGGTGCGTGGAAATAGAACTGGCCTGCCCTCCCCGCGCTCAGCATCACGTCGTGCGAGCCCGTTCCGAGGAAGGTCATGCCGAGTTTGCGCAGGTCGATCCTGTCGCCCGGTGCGAAATCCGCGATGACGTCGTGGCGTTCCAGCGTGCCCATGTCGGTAACGCTCTTGAACACGAACCGGTCTTTGCCCGCGCCGCCCTGCAGCGTATCGGCACCGGCGCCGCCGGTGATCGTGTCATTGCCGCGGCCGCCCTTGATGATGTTGTCGTGCGCGTTGCCGATGATCGTGTCGGAGAAGCGCGAGCCGATCGCATTTTCGATGTCGGTGAAATGCCCCAGCCAGGATTGATTGACGGCGAGGATGGAGGCCGCTTTCTTGCCGATCCAGTTCCAGGAACCATCCTTCATGTCGAGATGGGCTTTTGACTTCGCATTGGCGGCGGAGAGCGTGTCGATGCCGCCACCGTCCCAAATCAGCTTCGTCTGACCGACCTTGTAGGTGTCGGCGCCGAGCTTCTTCTGCGCCGGGCCGTAGATCGATTGCAGAGCGGCGGCGTCGATAAGTCCGAGCTTCGTCGGCGACCCCTTATAGGGCGCCTCACCCCACAGGCTGTAGGACATGACGGTGGTCGCGAGCTCCGCCGCCTTCAATCCGCCCTTTCCGATATAGGGGTGCTTCAAGCCGAGCGCGTGGCCGATCTCGTGCGTCACGATCTGGCGGCCGAAGGGCGTCGTGACGAAGTCGTCCCAATCGAGCCAGATATCGGCGCCACGGATGTGGTTTTCCTCCAGATCGTAGACGAGGCCACCCGCGTAGCCGTTGACCTTGTAGGGCATGTTGTGCTTGCCGAACATCAGGTCCGCTTCGCGCGCAGAGGATTTGACGAACGTCACATCGGCGACCGACGACCAGGCCTCGAGCGACTGCTCGACAACGTTCATCTGCGCCTTGGTGTAGCGCTGAAAGCTGAATTGCGGATCGACCAGGACATCGGTTC
>NZ_JBFUKD010000180.1:0-6246 GCF_056401005.1 Microvirga sp. P4_G7
GTTCTGGCGCACACTCATATGCGGGTAGAGCGCATAGGATTGGAAGACCATGGCGAGGCCGCGATCGGCAGCCGAAACCTCGTTGACGACGCGCTCGTCCAGGCGAATCTCCCCCTCACTGGCGGATTCGAGGCCTGCGATGACACGAAGAAGGGTGGACTTGCCGCAACCCGAGGGCCCGACGAAAACGACGAATTCTCCGTCGTGCACGTCCAGATCGATTCCATGCAGCACAGAAACATTGCCGAACCGCTTGGTGATCTGGCGGAGGGTCAGATGGCTCACGAGCGCGCCTTTCCGAATAAGCTGATCATCACTTCAAGCCGGTATTGGCGATGCCCGTCGTGATGTAGCGCTGAAGGAAGAGAAAAATCGCGGCGACGGGAAGGATGGAGAGGACGGTCATGGCGAGAACGTAGTGCCACTGCACGTTCAGCTCGCCCGAGAAGGCGTTCAGCCCGACTTGCAGCGTATAATGCTCCTTGCGGGACAGAACGATGAGCGGCCACAGAAAATCGTTCCAACGCCACATGATGGAAAAGATCGCCAGCACCGCCAAAGCGGGAGCAGCAAGGGGCAGGACGATACGCCAGTAGATCTGCCATTCCGACGCCTTGTCCATGCGGGCCGCGTCGAGGAGTTCGTCGGGAATCGTCAGCATATACTGGCGCAGGAGAAACACGCCGGTAGGCGTGGCGACCGTCGGTAAAATGACGCCCCAGAGCGTGTCGAAAAGTTGGAGCTGGTTCACCACCAGGTAGAGGGGAACCACGATGACCGAAAGCGGCACCATGAGCGTCGCAAGGATGATGCCGAGCACGGCGGTTCGTCCCTTGAACTGATATTTCGACAGAGCAAACGCCGCCATCGAATTGACGATGAGCGTGATGATCGTCGCCATGACCGTGACGAAGATCGAATTCTGGAAATAGCGGAGGAAATCGAACTGTTGCAGCGGCTCGGTGTAGTTTCCTGTCGCAAGGTGCACCTGCCGCTCAGGAATGCGTTTGTCGATCGGAACGCGCACGACTTCACCCGGATTTGCGGGATCGACCATCTGGGCGACGATGCCGACGCGCCGCACCTGCGCAAGGACGCGTTCGCTCCCGTCGTCCTGCTTCAGCCGATAGAGCGGAAGGGGTTTGTCGTAACCCTGCACGCTTACCATTCGGGTTTCGAGCGGCAACATCGTCGGCGGGAACTCGGCAAGGGAAGCCGGAGACTTGAAGGACGACACGGCGAGCCAGAGAACCGGCCCGAACATCAGAAAGAGGCCGATGCCGAGCCACGCGTACGACAGCACGTCCGTCCAGTGCCAGCCTGCGCCGCCGCGCCGCCGCAGCAAAAATGCCGATGCCGCGTTCATGCTGCCTCCTTGCGGTTTCTACGGGTCGAAGCGATCAGCTGGAGGCAAGTCAAGCCAATCAGCACGACGCCCATGAGAATGGAGGCAGCCGCAGCAAGCCCGAGATTGCGCAGAACGTGGGCAAAGCCGGTCTCATAGATGTACTGCGTGATAAAGAGCGTGCTCGTACCCGGACCACCACCGGTCAGGACGAACGCCTCATCGAAGATCTGCACGGCCCGGATGAGAGCCAGAATGATCACGACGAGGAGATTGGGCCACAGGAGTGGCAGGGTGATCCGCCAGAACGTGCGCAGCGGCCGCGTTCCGTCCATCATGGCGGCCTCGTAGAGATCGCGCGGGATCGCCTGCAGCCCTGCCAGCAGGATGAGCGCGTAGAAGCCGAGATGCGCCCATATGGAGACGAAAACGGCCCAGAACATCGCCCAATTGCGCTCGGCGAGCCACAGCGTGCGCTCGAAGCCGAAATCGACGAGCACGGCGTTGAGCAACCCATCCCGCTGCAGGATCCACTTCCAGATGAGGCCGACCACCACGGGTGAGAGAAGCACCGGGAAAAAGAACACCGCCCGCCAGAAGCCGCGGCTGCGCATCTTCCGGTTCAGGACCAGTGCCGTGCCGAGCGACACCAGAACCAACAAGGTCACCTGAACGACCACGAAGAAGCCGGTGTTGTGAACGCTTTGCCAGAAGGCATCCTCGCGGCAGGTCGAGGGTTGGCTGTAATCCGCACAGGTCAACAGCGTGCGATATTGATCGAGCCCGACGAAATGACGATCGGCGAAGAAAATGGCCGTGCCGCYGGTGACGGAATAAGCCAGATTGATCGCGACGGGAATGAGCACGAAAACGCCGAAAATCAGCATGTTGGGCGCGAGAAAGACTGTTCCCATGCCGCCGATGCCAAACCGCCGCTGGATGAA
The DNA here is from genome assembly GCF_056401005.1 of Microvirga sp. P4_G7. Taxonomy (NCBI): domain Bacteria; kingdom Pseudomonadati; phylum Pseudomonadota; class Alphaproteobacteria; order Hyphomicrobiales; family Methylobacteriaceae; genus Microvirga; species Microvirga sp. P4_G7. The sequence goes on from NZ_JBFUKD010000180.1 coordinate 2,290, forward strand.
GCTCATGGGGGCGTTGAGCGCCCCCATGACGAGGCGCAGCGGCCAGCCGAGAAGGCTGGACAGGCCATAGGACCGTCCACCCGTTTCACCGACGTCGCTCATGGCGTTCATGACCGCACGCTTCCTTTAGCGCGATGCCTCGGCGACCTTCTGCTTCAAATCCTCTTCGATGCGGGTGTAGGCGTCCGGAAGCTGCATTTCGCCGGACACCACTTGTCCGAGCCGGCTGATGACCGCCGCGTAGATCGCTCCCGACCATTTGTAGCTCTGCATCTTCAACGCCAAGGGCGAAGCGGTCTGCGTGGATTTCAGGAAAATCTCGAGCGACTTCTTGACGTTCGGATCCTTCGACTTGAAGTCGACTCCCTTGGCGGCGACGCTTTGGTGCGCCGGCAGGAACWAGGTCCGCTCCGAGAATTCCTTCACGATGGGCTCGCTGGCGAGGTATTCCATCACGCGCGCGACATCCTTGGGGTTCTGGGTGTATTTGACTGCGACCAGTCCGGCACCGCCGGGCATCCCTGTGCACGCGGCTGGACCGCACGGTTCCGTGCCGGCAGACCAATCGAACTTGTCGCCGATCTTCTGCGAGAATTGCGCCACCTGCCAGGAGCCGGAGAAATAGACCGCGACCTGACCGTTCACGAACTCGTCGTTGGCGCCCTTGTAGGTCGTGCCGGCGACGCCGCCCCAGATTTCGCGGGGCATGGTGCCGTTCTTGTGCCAATCGGCGATACGCTGCGCCATCGCTTTGAAGCCGTCGTCGATCACGGCGGGTTTGCCGTCGGTGCCGATCACCTTGGCGCCCATGGAGATCGCCGGCCCCATGAAGCGGTGCCCGGAGCGATCGAAGGCGAGTGCGATCGGCAGTTTCTGGCTGTCGGCCACCTTTTTGGCCGCGGCCGCCCATTCGTCCCAGGTCGCCTTTTCGCCCGGTACGGGGACGCCTGCCTGCTCGAACAGGGTGGTATTCACGAGCGGACCGGTGATCGTGAGCTGCGTCATGAAGCCAGGGATGGCATTGCTGCCATCGTCGCGCATCCAATCGAGGGTGTTGCTGAAGTTCTTCTCGAAAGCCGCCGGATCCTTGAGGAGCGGACGCAGGTCGAGCCAATGCTTGGCTTGCGATTTCAATTCCACGACACGCACGATGTCGGGACCGCGCCCGGCTTCGAGCTGCACCGGCAATTGATCCTTGATCACCCCGAAGGCGACATTGTCGACGACGACTTTGACGTCCGGGTTCTGAGCCTCGAAGCGCTTGACGATGTCCTGCAGGACCTCGCCCTCATTACCGTCCGAGTACCACATGATGCGCACTTCGCCGGCCAGCGCCGTCGAGGCGCTGAATGCGAGAGCCAGAGCACCTAGTTTGAGTTGGTTGATGATTTTCATTGTTTCCTCCCGTGGAAGTCTTGATTTCAGGCGATCTTGCGTTGAGCTTGCCGCCCTTGTTGTTGGGAGGGAAGGGCGACGCGCCTTCCCTCCGGATAGATTTCGAGGTCGCCGGTGAGTGTCCAATTCTGCGGATCGAGCGTTTTCTCGCCGGCCCGGATGACGCCGTCCGACTCGCAGGTCACGATTCCGAAATCGGGATCGTTGAGGATGATTTCATCGTGTTGTCCCGACTGTGCCGAAACCCCGGCAAACCGTGCGCCAAACGCGCTCAGACTGCCTTCGGTGGCCACATCGGACAACCGCACGATCCAGCGTCCCTGATGCCCCGGAAGCCGAATTTCGCATTCGGCTGTCGGCCCATGGTCGACCGAGGTGAACGGGCCGCTCCCCACCAGGAGGCAAAGGGCATCGCCAGAGCGGACGAGAATGCGATGACCCTCGTGGATGACCTCGTCCATCTCAGCTTGGGGAAGCCAGGCATGAGTGAAGTCGGGCTGCGAGGGGTGCGTTACAAAATCGACCACGGCGAGGGAGCGGTATTGATGAACGCGCGGCACGGTTCCGCAGCCTCCCCAATAGGAGGGACGTCCATACCCGCTATGGATCACTTCGCCGGGATGGTTGATCCAGATCTGTGATTCCGCGCGATTCCCCATCCGAAGATGAAGCACCGTCTCCTGGTAGCCCCACTCGGTCCAACGATAGCGAGCGATGCTGCCGAGGGCGTAATCCTTGGTCTTGAAATGGTAGAGCGACGCGATGCCGTTTTCGCCCTGCTTGTAGCGCCATTCATAAGCCTCGCCGCCCTGGTGATCGGAGAACCGCGCGAGGCTCGCATCGATCTCAAGGCCGTGCTGCGCGAAGCAGAGCGCCAATTGCGGCAATGCGTGGAATCGACGGCCAAGGCCACCCTTGCCGAAGGCGAGATAGGAGATTCCGGACAATTCCAGCGTTAGCCCCGGCCGAAGCGTATGCTCATAGCTCCGGCCCTGGGATGCCGTCATGAGACCGTGATGGCTGGACAGCGCCATGATTTCGAGAAGCCGACGGATAGCCGTGCCGGAGCGCGTGCGAATCGCTGCATCTCCCGAGAGTGCGAACAATGCGCACAATCCCTTGAGATCGATCGGGAAATAGGGAGCCGAATTCCATTCCGCCATTTCGCAGGCCTCGAAATGCGTCAGCCAATCGAGAAGCCGTTGGCGTCCGATTTCCGCTTGCTCCCGCCCGCTACGGCCCGAACGGACGAAAACCTTGTCGGGAAAGAGCGTCCCGGCGAGATGACAGGCCGTGTGGAACAACAGCGCGTGGTTTTCGCTGAAATACCACATGACGTCATTGCCTGGCTCGTCCATCCAGTAACGGAAGCGCAGGATGACATCGTCCATGCGATCGCGCGTTTCCGGCGCGATCTGATCAGAGAAAGCAATTCGGCACCAGAGCAGCGGGACGAGAAGGAAATCGGCGCAATCATGACAATCGCCGATGATCGGAAGGCAGGAATCGATGATGCGATCGGTCTCGGAGCCGCCGCGTCCGGAGGCGAGCCGCGCCAGGGCTGCGACCATATCCCGTTCGCCCTTCTCGGCCACGTGATCGAGGACGATCCGCGCCCGATCAGACAGGCTTTCCGCGGCCGGCGGCTGCTCGTCGCCATGCACGATTTCCACGCCGAGGACTCGTGAGGCGACAAAGCCGCCGTCGCTCACAGTGATGTCGAAATGGCGGAAATCCGCCGGAAGGGAATGTGTCTCTGCGACTGCGATCCGTGTGTCGCCTGGCGCCAGACGTCGCTCAAATGACACGTTGCCTTCCGTCGACATGAAATCGCCGCGCACCTCCACATGCACGTCGAGGGGCTGGCGGGCAGGTTCGTCGAACACGATCGCCACTTCGCCGCGCGCGTAGGACGGCTTTTCGAAGCGCATCCCCTCGAGCATTGCCTCAACGGCAAGCGCACGATCTCCGGGGATTGGAGTCGGCAATGCCACGGAAATGCCGTCCCCCTCGGCAAGTTCGACGCTGAAATAATAGCGCGCATCGCGCTCGCAGAGATCCGCGAACCAAACCCGTATCTCGTTCAGACCTGTCCGAAGAGGAACATCGACCGTGCAGCTCTCTTCGAAATTGCGCTGATAGCGCGTCAGCTCGGCCAGCCGCTCGCCATTGACGGTGATAAATGCGCCGCCGCAGGTGGCGAAGCGAAAACGTGCGACCTGGTCGCGCTCCGCCTTCAGCATCGTGCGCGCCCACGTTTCGACCCGCGTCGCGCGGAACCAGAAACCCGATAGATCGACGCGCGGACTGCCGAAGGGAAGCCAGACCCGGCTCGGCTCGAATTCCGTGACGGGCGCCGGTCTCGCTCCCCGGTAGGTCGCAATGAAATCGGTCCGGCAGGGATATTCGTGCGGAATGAAATTGCGATCCTTCGTCAAGAAGAAGAACGCATCCATCTCGCCTTCCATCGTGCGGTCGGGCACGTCGAAGCGCTCTTCGTGCGTGCCTCCGAGCTGCCAATGGCCAACCGCCCCGCCGGGCTTGAGCGATGTGGTCAGATAC
>NZ_JBFUKD010000181.1:0-6237 GCF_056401005.1 Microvirga sp. P4_G7
CAGGCCGTTCACGCGGATCCGCCAAGGCATCAGGCTGAATGCGGCATTCTTCGTCAGGGTCGCAAGCGCCCCCTTCGAGCCGCAATAAGCCGAAATGAAGGGCTGACCTCCATGGGCGGACATGGACAGGATGTTGATCATCGCGCCCTCGATCTTTTCCCGGCGCATGATCTTTGCCGCATCCTGCATCAGGAAGAACGGCGCCTTCACATTGACCGCGAACATCCTGTCGAAAAGGTCAGGGCTGGTGTCGAAGATCGTCCCACGGTCGGTCATGCCAGCGGCGTTGACGACGATATCGACCTTGCCGAACGTGCTGTCTACCTTGGCGGTGACCTTGCGGACATCGTCGATCTGGCTGAGATCCGCCGCAACGAATTCGGTGCGGCATCCTTGCGCAGTAATATCGCGCGCGACGGCCTGGCCCCGCTCGACGTTTCGCCCGCAGATCACGAGACCGGTGGCGCCGCGTTCGGCGAGGGTTCGGGCGACCGTTTCGCCGAGGCCCTGCGTCCCCCCGGTGACGATGGCGACGGTGTTGGCGAGGGACGAGAGGGACGGTGTCTGGGACATGGTTTGTTTTTCTGAGCTGGCGTTGATCCGCCGTCACCTGAAACGGAAGCCGGCAAAAGAGCAAGCCCCCGATTGGCGGGTCCACATTCAATCGGCCACCCTGACCGGCATGGCGAAATGTGCCCCAGGGCCTATATGCTGATGCGATGCCGAAGGCCGCTTCCTCCCCTCCGCCGGATCTCTTGCCCGAGCGCTTCCGCCGGTGGTTTGAAAGCCGCGGCTGGGCCCCCCGCGCGCACCAGCTCGACCTCTTGGCCAAGGCCGAGGCTCACCGCTCGGCGCTTCTTGTCGCGCCCACCGGCGCCGGAAAGACATTGGCGGGCTTCTTGCCCACACTGGTCGAACTTGCTGATCGAAAGCCTTCGCTGAAAGGCGGGCTGCATACCCTCTACATATCGCCTCTGAAGGCCCTCGCCGTCGACATCGCTCGCAACCTGGAGGCGCCGGCGCGTGAGATGGAACTCCCGATCCGCATCGAGACCCGCACCGGCGACACACCGGCTCACAAAAGAGCGCGGCAGATCGAGCGCCCGCCCGATATTCTTCTCACGACTCCGGAACAACTCGCCCTTCTTCTGGCCCATCGCGACGCGCGGGAGCTGTTCAAGGGGCTGCGCCGCGTGGTGCTCGACGAATTGCATTCCCTTGTGACGTCCAAGCGCGGCGACCTTCTCTCCCTGGGTCTCGCCAGGCTTCGTTCGCTCGCGCCGGAAATGACGTCGATCGGTCTTTCCGCGACGGTGCGTGAGCCTGACGATCTCAGGCGCTACTTGGTGGGGCAGAACGAAGCCGAACTCGCCGATTTCGTCGTCGTGCGCGGGGGCGCGGAGCCGGATATCCGGATGCTCGAACTCGACGAGCCCTTGCCGCTTGCCGGTCACATGGCGTCTTTGTCGATGCCGGCCATCTATGACCTGATCCGTGAGCACAAGACGACGTTGGTTTTCGTCAACACCCGTCTGCAGGCGGAGTTCACCTTTCAGGAACTCTGGAATCTCAACGACGACGGATTGGCGATCGCTCTCCACCACGGCTCGCTCGACGTCTCGCAACGCCGACGGGTGGAAGAAGCCATGATCGCCGGCAAGCTTCGCGCCGTCGTCTGCACGGCGACCCTTGATCTCGGCATCGACTGGGGTGACGTCGATCTGGTCGTGAATGTGGGTGCTCCAAAGGGAGCGTCGCGCATCATGCAGCGGATCGGACGCTCCAATCACCGCATGGACGAGCCGTCGAAAGCGTTTCTTGTCCCCGCCAACCGGTTCGAGATGCTCGAATGCCGCGCGGCGCTCGATGCCGTGCATGAGGCGGCTCAGGATACGCCCGACGCGCGGATAGGCGCTCTCGACGTCCTTTGCCAGCACATCCTCGGCATGGCCTGCGCCGAGGCGCTCCAACTTGAACACCTGTACGAGGAAGTGCGATCGGCGGCGCCCTATGCCGAGCTGACATGGGAAGATTTCGAGGCGTGCGTCGCGTTCGTCGCTACCGGCGGTTATGCCCTGCGCGCTTACGAGCGGTTCGCCAAGATCGTGAAGGGAAAAGACGGCCTTTGGCGCGTGCGCGATCAACGGATCGCGCAGCAATACAGGCTGAATGTCGGCACCATCGTGGAAGCGACGATGATCAAGGTGAGGCTCGGGCGCACATCGCGGACACGGCCGGGGACCGTGGTGCCGCGCGGGAGGGTACTCGGCGAGATCGAAGAATACTTCGCGGAGACCATGACGCCGGGTGATACGTTCGTCTTCGCTGGCGAGGTACTGCGGTTCGAGGGAATCATCGAGGACGAGGTTCTGGCCACGCGGACCGGGACCGGGACGGAGCCGAAGGTTCCTTCCTATGCGGGCGGAAAGTTCCCGCTCTCCACGTTCCTTGCGGCTCGGGTGCGTGAAATCATCGCCGATCCCTTCGAATGGGACAGGCTGCCGAACCAGCTTTCCGACTATCTCGTTCAACAACGTCGGCGATCGATTCTCCCTGGCCCGCGCGATCTCCTCGTCGAGACGTTTCCGCGTGGGGGCCGCTATTACCTGTCCTGCTTTCCGTTCGAGGGGCGGCTGGCGCACCAGACCCTCGGCATGCTTCTGACCCGTCGACTCGAGCGGGCTTGCATGAAGCCCCTCGGCTTCGTCGCGAACGATTACGGCCTCGCGATTTGGGGCCTCAGCGACGTTGCCGTACGGGAGGGACGCGAGCCCGGCTTCATCGACGATCTCTTCTCAGAGGACATGTTGGGCGACGACCTTGAGGATTGGCTGGCGGAATCCGCACTGATGAAGCGGACATTCCGGCAATGCGCCGTCATTGCCGGCCTGATCGAGCGGCGCTTTCCCGGCCAGGAAAAGACCGGCCGCCAGGTGACGGTGTCGACCGATCTTGTCTATGACGTGTTGCGAAAGCACGAGCCGGATCATGTTCTGCTCCGGGCCGCCAGGGCGGATGCGGCAACAGGGCTTCTGGACGTGAAGCGCCTCGGCGTGATGCTGAAGCGTATCCGGGGGCGAATCATTCACAAGCCGCTAGACCGGGTTTCCCCTTTGAGCGTCTCCGTCATGCTCGAAATCGGCCGTGAGCGCATCCAGGGCGAAGGCGCGGACGATATTCTTGCCGAGGCGGAATCCGCGCTACTCGATGAGGCTTTGGCGTGACCGCATTGCTGAAAAGCAGACAGACGACTTGTGAGATTTCCCTGTCAGGGAGCGCCGCGATCCTGGATCTCACCGGGGCGATGTATCTCGCCGACGAGGGCGTCCTGCTTGTCGCCGACCTGCATTTCGAGAAGGGCTCGTCCTTCGCGCGGCGTGGCATGATGCTGCCGCCCTATGATACCCGCGAGACCTTGAAGGCGCTGAAATATGCCGTTTCGCATTTCAATCCACGTGCCGTCGTCGCTCTCGGCGACAGCTTCCACGATGTCGGCGGCCCTGATCGGGTCGGCGAGGACGAGCGGGCGACGCTGGCGCAGGTCCAGGCCGGCCGCGACTGGATCTGGATCACCGGAAATCACGACCGTTCGCTTCCCGCGTCGATCGGAGGGCAGGTCACGGAAAGTATGGTCTTGGGGACGCTCACGCTGCGTCACGAGCCGCTATCGGGGGCCGAGTCGGAGGTGGCCGGACATCTTCATCCGGTCGGCAAGGTGGTGATGCGCGGCCGTTCGACCCGCAGGCGTTGTTTCCTGACCGACGGCTTCCGCTGCATCATGCCGGCCCTGGGCGCCTATGCGGGAGGGTTGAATGCCTGCGACGACGCGTTCAAACCGCTCTTTCCCAAGAGCTTCACGGCTCATCTGATCGGTGCGGAACGTCTGTTCGCCATCGCGCGGCCGATGCTCTGCCGCGACTGAACGTTTGTTCAATCGCGACGGAAGATCAGGCTCGCCAACCAGCCGAAGCCGAGGGCCATGAGCGCCGTGACCGTCCCGTAGAGCGCCGACCAATCTCGTGCGGCATCGCCGACCTGTTGTTCAAAGCCGGTTTTCACCAGTTCGAAATTCGTGAAACTGCGGGCAAGGACAACGGTGCCGGCGAGGAGCGTGACTTCGACGTCGTAATTCCCCGGCGGTGCAATGGCGGGGACGGGGATGCTGGCGCTGAAGATGGCGGGGGTCAGAAAGGTCACGCCCCTGTCGTTCTCGAAATAGAGGCCCTCGCGCGCCTTCAGGCGAAACAACGCGTCACGAAACGGTTCGTCCGCGCTGCCGCGATCATTGGTGAAATCGGCGGCGTGCAGGATCGCGCCTAGCCCGATCTTTTGACGCAGGCGACCCTGTTCCGTGGTGATGGTCGCGATAGGCTGGGAGGTGAAGACGCTCAAATAGGAGGGGGCGTCTGGAAATTTCTGCTGGTCGCGGTTGAGCCATACGAGACCACGCCGCTCCTTCTGGCGCACCACGATCGATTGACGCGGGCCCCGGACGGTAATCGCGACGTCGTAATCTGTGGCTCGCGACACCGTCTGCGCGTCTCGCTCGACTGCGCCGAACACCGCAATCGAGGTCCCTGTGTAGTTGGAATTGATGAGCACGCGATGGCTCGACAGAGTCGTGATCAAGCTCTCCGCGAAAGCGGGGATCGAAAGCGCAACAAGAAGAAATGCGCTCAGAACCACTCTCACGTGCGTGTCTCCTGTACGGTGATGGAGAATGGCTCGTTGGGACGTACAACAAGTTCGAGGGCAAAACGAAGGCCGACGGCGAGAAGCAGGATAGCCAAGAGGAACCGAAACAACTCGGCGCGAAGATTGCGTCCGGCCCGCGCACCGAATTGCGCACCGAACACACCGCCGAGAATGAGAAGGATCGCAAGGACGATATCGACCGCCTGGTTGGCTACGGCGTGCAGAACCAGGGCGACGAGCGTGGTGCAGACGATCTGAAATTGCGATGTGCCGACGACGACCGATGTCGGCAGCCGGAAGATATAGAGCAGCGCCGGCACCATGATGAACCCGCCGCCGATGCCGAGTAAGGCGCCCGCAAAGCCCACGAAAAGAGCGAGTCCAAGGATGGGGATCACGCTGACATAGAGCTTGGATCGCGGAAATCGCATGCGCAGGGGCCAGAAGAGATACGGCGCGTGATCGCCGGCCCGCCGACGCGGGCGGATCGCACCGCCGCGTCGCTTCGTCCAGAACTCGGTGAGGCTCTCCTTCATCATCAGGCTCCCCACCACCCCGAACAGGGTGACGTAGGAAACGACGATCACGAGATCGAGCTGACCTGCCCGCCGGGACGCGGCGAAAAACCAGACGCCGAGGGCTGAGCCCACGAGACCCCCGGCGACGAGGACCCCTCCAAGTTTGAGGTCGAGCCCCTTTCGCCGCACGGCGCTCAAGACGCTGGTGGTCGAGGACGCGACGATCTGAGCCGTCTGCGTCGCCACGGCGACGGCGGGCGGGATGCCGAGGAAAATCAAAAGTGGCGTCATCAGGAAGCCACCGCCAATTCCGAACAGGCCCGAAATGAAGCCCACCGCCGCGCCCAATCCCAGGATCAGAAGCACGCTCACGGACATCTCGGCGATAGGCAGATAGATTTGCAACCCGGTTCCCCTACTGCCGGTGCAGCCGGTTCGTCTTTTTCATCAAGCGCATCATGCGCTCTTAATGCGTTTGGCGTGAACGGAAGATGACCGCGCACGCAACTTGAATCATGTACGGTCGTCTGCGTCCCGCCGCAGGGTGGCAGTACGTCCCTTTACGGTTGGGGCCGATCCGTTGGCAACGCTGTCGATCGCACGCGGCTGCCAGGCATCCACCACGACCTTTGCAGCGGCGAGCGCGTCGGCGCTCATCTTGAGCGCGATCTCATCCCGCTTCTTCGCCGCTTCGAGGTCGCCGCCCGCCGCTGCGAGGGCAAACCATTTGTAGGCGAGGGACGTGTCCTGCCGCGTACCGATGCCACGGGCATAGAGCACGCCGAGATTGAACTGGCTGTCGCGGACGCCGGCCTCCGCGGCCTCGATGTACCAAGGAAGCGCGGCAGGATAGTCGGACCGTCCGACGATGCCAGCCGCGAGGAGGGTGGCCAAATTGTGCATGGCGCGGGTATTGCCGCCGAGCGCCGCGCGTTCGTACCACGCAGCGGCGAGTTTTGGATCGCGTGCGGCGCCGAAACCCTTCTCGTACGCCATTGCGAGGCGTTCCTGCGCAGGTGGGAGG
>NZ_JBFUKD010000182.1:0-6191 GCF_056401005.1 Microvirga sp. P4_G7
GTATTGCTTCTGCATATCGCGTCCCGCTCCCAGGATCTGGCTCCAGGGGTCCGTCTGCGCGGGGGATCTTTCGTTGGCGCGGGGCAGGAACGGAGCCATCATGGCCTCAAAGGGATTGTCGGGCTCCTTCTTCGGTGCCGCCCCCGTCGTGAGCCAACTGCTCCATAATTGAGCCCAATCCGCCGTAGGATCGGACGGGCGATCGGCGGCGGTCGGATTGAACGCGCCCGCCATGCGCTCGGGATTGGTCAGCCATTGATGCAGCGTGCCGGCAAACATGCCGGCGAAGAGCGGCAGCATCTGCTGCATGGTTTCCGCACCGATTCCCGCCATATCGGCTGCCTGATGGGCGACGCGGCGGCTGACGTCGTCGGAGCCGAACATTTGGTCGAGAATGATTTTTCCGGCCTGCTGTGCCTGAGGCGTGAACGCCCGCATCGTCGATTGCCAGAAGGCGGCGAAGGGACTGGCCGCGACGCCGCCGAAAAACCGCGCGGGATCGTTCTCCGCCAATTTGTGCTGGAGGCCCATGGCAAAGGYGGGCATGACCGCGGCCATGGCGCGTTGCGCCTCGATCGTCGAGATGTGGTATTGCCGCGCTACGGTCTCCAGGCCGGCTTTGCTCTGCGCGTCTCGCATCAAGTCGAACCAAGTGACCATCTCGCGCTCCTCGGGCCGCCCGTCCTCGGCCGTGATGCCAAGGTCAACTCGCCAAGCGGGCCTTAGCTTGCCGCTCAAGCCGCCTGATTGTCCAGAAGCTCGTGAGAATTGCGGCGATACCGAAGGCCACGGACCCCGCTCCGATGCCGGTCAAGGCGCCTTTCGGACCGGCGATCATGGCGCCGAAATAGGCGAATGGGATCATGCCCAGCGTCGCCCGGCCCCAATTGAAGAAGGTGGAGAGCAGAGGAAAACCGAGATTGTTGAAGGAGGCATTCGCCACGAAAACAAGGCCCACGAACAACCAGATCAGCCCGCTGATGGCGCAGAAATACTCGACCAGCTCCGCCGTCAGCCCTTTCGCCTGGAAAATGTGCGCGACCTCTGTGCGCAGCAGAAACAGCACGAGCCAGACGGCGCCGACATAAACGATTGTGAAGATCAGCGAATCCTTGATGGTTTGGCGCATCCGGTCGAACCGATTGGCGCCCCAGTTCTGACCCAAAACCGGCCCGACGGCGCCCGCAAGCGCGAACAATCCCGCGAAGGCCACCGGCGTCACACGGTCGATAATGGCGGAGGCCGCGATGGCCTGATCGCCGAAACGCGACATGATGCTGGTAAAGAACCCGTTCGACACCGGAGCCGCGATGTTCGTCAGAATCGCCGGGATGGCGATGGCAAAGAACGGGCGCGCGTCGCGGCTGATGCTCGCCATGCGCGGCACTGTGAGAAGGTCGTGATTCCGCGACAGATAGCGATAGCTCACGAAGACGTAAGCGAGGCGCGCGATCCCGATGGTGATTGCCGCCCCGTTCGACTTCAGGCCGAGCACGAAGATGAAAATCGGATCGAGGAGGACCGTGACGATCGCGACCGACAAGGTCGCGTACATGCTCCGCTTCGCGTCTCCCGCAGCGCGCAGAACCGTCGACATGCCCATGCCGATCGCCATCAGGCCGTGCGTGGGAAGCGCAATCCAAAGGAAGCTTTGGGCGACCCGAAACGCTTCACCGCTCGCTCCGAGAAGATTGAGAATGGAGGGGACGAGGGGGAGGGTGACCAGGCTCACGGCGGTGGCGATCAACGTCATCAGCACGCAGCCCGACGTCGCCAATTGACGGGCCCGTTCTTTGTCGCGCGCGCCGAGCGCCCGCGAGACCAGCGCTCCGATCGGAATCATCAGGCCGACATTGATCGAAACCGTGAAGAACATCACGACCGTGGCGAGCCCCACGCCCGCCGTCAGGCTCGGGTCATGCAGCCAGGAAATGTAGAGGAGCGAGACCAGGTCGACGATGAAGATCGCGATGAGGCCCGCGGTGGCCGTTCCCGTCATGACGAGAACGTGGCGCATGGTCGATCCGGTCACGAATCGTGGCGTCTCGACCCGCTCGACGGCGGGGTCTGCAACGCGCGGCGTATCCATTAAACTGCACCTTCACCGAGAATATCCCGCGTCTCGGCATTGAGCCCACGCGCCTTGCCGCTCGGTACGATCAGGGGTTCGGGCGCGATCTTCGCACCCACCATCAACTCTGCGCCGCCCATGAAACCGCTCGTCTTCTGCAACATCAGACGGGCGATGTCACGTTTGCGAACATCGTCCGCGGTCGCTGCGGCGACTTCGGGTGCGATGCCGAGCTCTTCGAGAGCCGCCCGGCTCAGCGAGATCGCCGATTCGAAGCACTCGCGAAGCTGATAATCGACGCCCATATTCATCAGATTGATGGCCTGAATACGGTCGTAAGCGCGCACGAACGTGAATGCGTTCGGGAAGTTTTCGTGCACGATCTCGACGATCTTCATCGTCGCTTCCGGGTTGTCGATGCAGATGCAGATCATTTCCGCGCGCTCGGCGCCGGCGGCGCGCAACACGTCGAGGCGCGTTCCGTCACCGTAATAGACCTGCAGGCCGAACCGCCCGGCGTCGCGGATGCGCTCGACGTCGCGGTCGATCACCGTCGCGTTGATGTCCTGCGCCAGCAGAACCTGGTTGACGATCTGGCCGAAGCGACCGAAGCCGAGAACGAGCACGCGGCTGGACAGTTCTTCCGTCTTGTTGAGGAGAGCGTGCGGTTCCGCGTCTTGATGGTTCGGGTGCCGTTTGAGAACGTTTTCGACAATCGTGGCGGCGATCGGCCCGAACAACATGGTGATCGCCGCAAGCGCCGTCATCAATTGCGCGGTCGGTCCTGCCATCAAGTTGAGGGCGGTCGCCACCGGCAGCAGCACGAAAGCGAATTCGCCGGCCGGACACAACAGCACACCGGAGCGAAGGCCGTCCTGCCATGTCGCGCCGAACAGCTTCGAGAGAACGGTGATGATCGCCGTCTTGCCGATGATGACGACGGGAACCGCAAGCGCGATCATCAGCCAGTTGTCACGCACCAGCGCAACGTCGATCGACATGCCGACGCTGATGAAGAACAAGCCGAGCAGCATGCCGCGGAACGGCTCGATATCCGCCTCGAGCTGATGGCGGAAATTCGATTCGGCCAGGAGCAGCCCGGCGAGGAACGCGCCCATCGCCATGGACAACCCGACCTCGTTGAGCAGCATCGCGGCCCCGAGYACCACGAGGAGGGCACTCGCCGTCATCACTTCACGGGCGCCGCTGCGGGCGAGGATGCGGAAGAATGGGTTGAGGCCGTAGCGGCCCACGAGAACGACGGCGACGATCGCCGCCAGAGCCTCGCCGACCTTGATCAGGCTGCTCCAACCGTCCTCTTGCACGCCGCTCCCCGTGGCGAGAAGGGGCAGCAAGGCCAGAACCGGCACGATCGAGATGTCCTGGAACAGGAGAATTGCGAAGGACCGCTGGCCATAGGGTGTCTGCAGATCGTTTCGCTCGTTCAGCATCTGCAGAGCGATCGCGGTCGCCGACAGCGCGAGGGCAACTCCCATGACGAAAGCAGTCGTTCCAGGGAAACCGAGCGCGAGAGCGGCACCGCCCAAGATCAGGCCGGTGATCACGAGCTGCAGCAGCCCGAGGCCGAAAATGTCTCGCTTCATCTCCCACAAATGGGAAATCTTGAGTTCGAGGCCGATGATGAAGAGCAGCAGCACCACCCCGAGCTCGGCTACGGTGGCGATCGATTCCGGATCGCCGATCAGGGCGAGACCGGACGGGCCGATCAGCACGCCGGCGGCGAGATAGCCGAGCACGGCGCTCAATCCGAGCGACCGAAACAGGGGCACGGCGACCACGGCAGCGCCGCAGAAGGTCAAGATGGGGGGAAGGAAACTGACGTGGGAAGCGGCATTCGCCATTGGTCAAAATCGGATAAAATTCAGGGAGGTCCCGTTCTAGCCAGTCTTTGCCGCGAGGGCGAGACTTTCTTACCCGCCAGAGGAGCGGGGCGGTGAGGATTGGCACGGAAGGGCGCGAATTAGCGTCGCTCCCGCTTGACATCGCAAGCCCGCTCTCGCCACATCGCCGCGATGACCAAACCGCCTCTCAAAATCCTGCTCTGCGCCCCGCGCGGCTTCTGCGCCGGCGTCGTTCGCGCTATCGACGCGGTCGAGCAGGCGCTCGCCCTTTACGGCGCGCCGGTCTACGTGCGGCACGAGATCGTGCACAACAAATACGTTGTGGAAGGGCTCAAGAAGAAGGGCGCAATCTTCGTCCGTGAACTCGACGAGGTTCCCGACGGCGCGGCGCCTGTGATCTTCTCGGCGCACGGGGTTCCGAAATCCGTTCCGGATTCGGCCTCCGCCCGTAAACTTTTCGCGATCGACGCCACCTGTCCGCTGGTGACCAAGGTTCACCGCGAGGCGCAGGTCCACCACAAGCGGGGCCGTCATATCATCCTCATCGGCCATGCCGGCCACCCGGAAGTGGTGGGCACGATGGGCCAGCTTCCCGCGGGTGCCGTGACCCTCGTCGAAACGGTCGAGGATGTTCGCCGTCTCGAACCCGCCGAACCGGACAATCTCGCGTTCGTCACGCAGACCACCCTGTCCGTGGACGACACACGGGAGGTCGTGGAAGCTTTGCAGGCCCGCTTCCCGTCGGTGGTCGGCCCGCATAAGGAAGACATCTGCTACGCCACCACCAACCGCCAAGGCGCTGTGAAGCGGGTCGCGCCGCAGGTCGACGCCATGATCGTCGTCGGTTCGCCAAATTCCTCCAACTCGCAGCGCCTGCGCGAAGTGGCGGAGCGCGAAAAATGTCCGCTCGTGCGGCTCCTGTTGCGCGCCGAGGATATCGACTGGTCGCTTTTCGGCGCGATCGGGAGCCTCGGCATCACGGCGGGTGCTTCGGCACCGGAAATCCTCGTGGAAGAGATCATCGACGCCTTTGCCGAACGTTTCGAGGTTGAGGTAGAGAACGTCTCGACAGCGGACGAGAGCGTGTTCTTCCCGCTTCCGCGCGAGTTGCGCGAACAGGCTGCGGAGTAGGCATTGGCGGTTTATACGGAAGTCGCGGACGAGGAGTTGGCCTCTTTCCTCGCCACCTACGATATCGGCACGGTCTTGTCCTATAAGGGTATCGCCGAGGGCGTCGAAAACACGAACTACTTCCTGCACACCACCGTCGGCTCGTACATCATGACGCTGTACGAAAAACGCGTGAAGGAAGCGGATCTGCCTTTCTTCATCGCGCTCATGCAGCATCTCGCGAGTCGCGGTCTGAACTGTCCGCTGCCGGTGGGCAATCGCCGCGGTGATGCGTTGGGCCGTCTGGCGGGTCGGCCGGCGGCGATCTGCACCTTCCTCGACGGGATCGCCATCAGACGTCCGACCGCAGCGCATTGCGCCGCTCTCGGGCAGGCCCTGGCGCGCCTTCATCTGGCCGGACAGGACTTTCCCATGGCGCGGCCCAACGCCCTCTCGTTCGACGGCTGGGCGCCCCTTTTCGCGCAGGCGGAGGCTCAAGCCGACACCGTCTCACCGCGGCTCGCCGAGCGCACCCGTCAGGAGCTTGCGTTTCTCGAGGGAGCTTGGCCGAGTGGTTTGCCGACGGGCATCATTCATGCCGATCTTTTCACGGACAACGTCTTCTTCATCGGACCCGATGTCTCCGGTCTGATCGACTTCTACTTCGCCTGCACGGATGCGCTCGCCTACGACGTCGCGATTTGCCTCAACGCGTGGTGTTTCGAGGCCGACGGGTCGTTCAACCTGACCAAGGGCAAAGCGCTGCTCGCGGGCTACCAGGGCGTTCGTTCATTGACCGCTGACGAAATCGAGGCCTTGCCGGTTCTCTGTCGCGGTTCGGCTTTGCGGTTCATGCTGACGCGTCTAGTCGATTGGCTCAACGTGCCGCCCGGAGCCCTCGTGAAGCCGAAGGACCCGCTCGAATACGACCGCAAGCTCGCCTTTCATCGCCACATCCGCCATGCTCGCGAATACGGTCTTGCCCAATGAGTGAAACGGCAGCGGAACGGGTGACGATCTACACGGACGGCGCATGCTCGGGGAATCCCGGCCCGGGAGGATGGGCGGCGATTCTGTCCTTCAAGGGAAAGGAACGGGAGCTATCGGGCGGCGAACCGCACACCACCAACAATCGCATGGAATTGCGC
>NZ_JBFUKD010000183.1:0-6172 GCF_056401005.1 Microvirga sp. P4_G7
CGTGCAGATCGACCTGATCGCGCTGCTCCGGCTGAAGGACCGCCTGCCGTCCTTGGCCGATATCTTCTCGTCGATGGGCTGAGAGGGCTCTCCCAGCGGAACATATGCCGGACCTCGCGCGTCTTCTCAAAGCTTGGCCGCGCGGCCAAGCCTCACGTGGAGGGAGACTGGGCATGGGTCTGTTCACATTCATCAAGGAAGCGGGCGCCAAGCTGTTTGGTGGCAGCGCTCAGGCCGCGACGGCCGACAGCCTACAGAAAGAGGTCGAGAAACACGGTTTCGATGCCACAAAGGTCAATGTCCAGGTCGACGGGGACAAGGTCAAATTGTCCGGCCAGGCCATGAGTCAGGAGGAAGCGGAAAAGCTCATCCTCTCTCTTGGAAACACCTACGGGGTGGCGGAGGTCGATACGACTGGACTTCAGATTCAAAAGCCTGCCACGCAGTCCGTCATGTACACGGTCGTCAAGGGCGATACGCTCTGGGCCATCGCGGAGAAGCACTATGGCAAAGGCCATGGGGCCAAGTACCCGGAAATCGTGAAGGCCAACAGCCCACCGGTGAAAAATCCCGATATGATTCAGCCTGGTTGGGTCCTGCGGATTCCGCCGCTCGGCCAATAGTTCGGCTGACGCTCCCCGTTACGATGGCTTTGGATCAAAGCGGTCTGAGGTCATCGAACACGCTCGTATCGCGATCTCGGCATGAGAGCGCACGAAACCGCTTGGGATCTTCGGCATCGCGTTCTAGACGGTGCCCATGATCCGGCGATTTATTGGAGGAGCGTCATGAGCGAGAGCAATGCGGTGGTCGACCTGGACAGGGAAGCCATCAAGCAAGGTTTGCGGGACGGCACCATGGTCATCGTCGACGTCCGCGAACCGAATGAATACGCGGCTGGCCATATCCCTGGCGCGGTCTCCAATCCGCTGTCGACCTTCGATCCGACGAGCCTGCCGGGAGACAAACGGATTGTGTTCTCGTGCGCGGCCGGGGTCCGTTCGCTGAAAGCGCTTGCGCTCGCACAGGCCTACGGGCTTCCCATCAACGAGCATTACAAAGGCGGCTTCAAGGACTGGATCATGGCCGGCGAGCCGGTCGACCACTAGTGCCGCCTCGCTCACGTAGATTTGTTCTAAAGTGGGGGTGTCCACACGGGCGCAAATCAAGCGATCTGGTTTAGGCTGACCGCGGGGTGAAACCCGCAAGCCAACCAGAGGGGCAATTGAATGAAGCGTAGTGTACTTATCGCCGGCGTTCTGACGCTAGGCGTGTCGGCAGCGATCGCTCAGAGCAACGTCATCGAGCAGCGCCAGGGCCTGATGAAGCAATTTGGCGGCGAGGTTCGCACGATCTCGGCGATGTTGAAGGAGCAGGAGACCTTCGACCTGAAGAAGATCCAGGCCGCCTTGCAGACGTTTTCACAGAACGCAAAGCAGGCTCCCAAGCTTTTCACCGAGCCGCCGAAGGATGGTGAAAAGACCGGGGCCTTGCCGGTGATCTGGGAGAAGAAGGCCGATTTCGAGGCTCACTTCGCCCAGTTCGACAAGGACGCCCAGGCGGCCTTCGCGTCCATCAAGGATGACGCCTCCTTCAAGGCGGAAATGCCCAAGGTTCTTCAGAATTGTGGGACCTGCCACAAGACGTTCCGCAAGAGCTGACATGCCCGGGGTGGGCGGCCTTGTCCGTCCACCCGCTGAAGGATCCCGAGTATGAGAAAAGCGCTGGTCGCCTTGCTGGTATTGGTTTTGCTAGGCGCAGCGGGCTTTTTTCTTTTGACGGCTCCGTCCGCGTGGGCGTTCCTGCGCGGCGGTGACGAGGCTGGAGCTGTCGCCCGCGCGGCGTCGGCGCGGCCCGATCTCGCCAACGGCCGGACATTGTTTTTTGCCGGCGGGTGTTCATCCTGCCACGCCACGCCCGATCAGGACGACAAGACCCGTCTCGGCGGCGGGCTCGCTCTCAAGTCGCCCTTCGGCACCTTCCACGTGCCCAATATATCGCCGCACAAGGCTGATGGAATCGGCGCCTGGAGCGCGACCGATTTCATTCGCGCCATGCGCGAGGGCGTGTCCCCCGATGGCCGGCACTACTATCCGGCCTTTCCCTACACTTCCTATCAACGCATGGCGCCGAAGGATCTGGCTGATCTTTTCGCCTTCATGACGACCTTGCCGCCTGTCGAAGGTCGGGCGCCGGGCCATGATCTGCCGTTTCCCTTCAATGYCCGACGCGGTGTCGGATTGTGGAAACTCGCTTTCCTCGATGGCCATCCGTTTACGCCGGATGGCGCCAAGCCCGCGAGCTGGAACCGGGGCGCCTACCTGATCAACGGACCAGGGCATTGCGCCGAGTGTCACAGCGAGCGGAATTTCGCCGGCGCCATCATCCCCGATCGGCGCTTTGCGGGGGGGCCCGATCCCGAGGGCGGCCGCGTCAATGTTCCAAACATCACCCCGGACAAATCCGGAATCGGAGGGTGGTCCGAAGATGAGTTGACGACCTTGCTGAAGACCGGCGAGACCCCGACGTTCGATACGGTCGGCGGGGCAATGGCTCCGGTCGTCCGCAATACAGCTCAATTGCCGGACGCCGACCGGGCTGCCATGGCCGAATACCTGCTGTCGCTTCCACCCAGACCGAGCGCCAAGAAGCCGTAGGCTCGCCTGCGCCGAGGCAGTAGCGGAAGGCCCTATATTAATGTTATAATGTTTGGATGAGTGAAACGCCACGTTCCCTTCACCAAGCGCTCCTGAAGCATGGTTTGGACTGCGCCGAACAGGTTCCCAACGAGACGATTTGGGAAACGCCGGTCAAGCTTCACCGTGGCGTCCTCGTCCGCCAGACTGAACTCGGCGCTTACACCTACGTCTCGCCGGGGAGCGAAATCGACAACGTCTCGATTGGCCGGTATTGCTCGATCGGGCCCAAAGTGCGGATGCTCGGCAGTTCTCATCCGACGGAATGGCTGACCTCCCATCCGTTTACACACGTCAACATCTTCTCCGACTTCGTCGATGCTCCGCCGCCGCTGCAATTCGAGCGTAAGCCCAAGCGGACACTTCTCGGACACGACGTTTGGGTGGGGATGGGGGCCACTGTCATCCCCGGGGTCAAGATCGGCAGCGGCGCCGTCATTGGGGCCGGCKCGGTGGTGTCGAGAGACGTCCCGGACTATGCGGTCGTCGTCGGCAATCCGGCGCGCATCATCAAATATCGTTTCGATACGATGCTGATCGAGCGCCTCTTGGAGGTTTGCTGGTGGCGTTTCGATCTGCCCCGGACTCTATCGGCGGGTCTCGATCTGCCGCTCGATCAACCGCTGGCGATGCTGAACTACATCGATGCGAATGCCGACAGGCTCGTGCGGCTAGCCCCGACCCGCCGCCACATTCGCCGAACGTTGAAGGGGCTCGCCATCCGTGAGCTTCCGCCGCTGGGGGCGGCCGCCAATAGCCTCAGTCCATCACCGCCGCTTTGAGAATGCAGACCATCGTCGCGCGGCCGGGCGTGTCRCCGACGCAACGCACGATATGCCGTCGGTCGCAACGGTAACGCAGTGTCTCACCGGCCTTGGCGTGGTGCACAACGTCGCCGATCTGCACTTCGAATTCACCCTCGAGGACCGAAAGGCACTCGACGGAGCCGCGCTGATGGCCGTCGGAATCGAGTTCGCCGCTCGGATCGGATTGCACGTCGTACCATTGCAGCCACTCGATGGTCTTGATCCAGCCGACGATGGCGAGCCGCATCTTGCCGTCTTCCGAGACGAGGATCGGCGTGTCGGCGCGCGAAGCCTTCTCGATGAAGGGCTCCTCGTCGCCCGTCGCCAGGACCCGCTCGATCGAAACATCGAGGGCCTGGCTCAGGCGCCAGATCGTGGCGAGCGTCGGGTTCGTCTCGTTGCGCTCGATTTGGCTGATGATCGACTTGGCGACCCCGGATTGCTCGGCGAGTTCCGAGAGCGAAAGATTGTAGGCCTTCCGGAGGCGCTGGATCGTCTTGCCCATATGCCCGGACAGGACCTGTGCGCCCATGTCCATCTCACGGTTCCGCTCTTTGCCTTCGACGCCCATGGTTCACTCGCTCCGTTCCGGAATTCCGAACGTTCGTTCCGTAAACCGGTTGTGGGGGAGAAGGGGGGCTTGGTCAAGGGTCGCGGAGACGCGGTCCGGTTGCGTCCTCGGATCATCCGCCAGGGCGACGAGCTGAGGTCTCCAGCTCAGCTGATCGCATGACACCCAGCTTGTGCTCCCGCCAGATGATGAAGAGCCCGGAGACGGCGACGATGATCCCGCCGATGACGACAGTCTGCTCCGGCAGATCTCCGAACATCAGCCAGCTGAACAGGATGGCCCAGATCATTGTCGTGTATTCGAATGGCACGATGATCGACGTATCGGCGAAGCGATAGCTCTGCGTGACCAGGATCTGTCCGATTCCGCCGAGGATACCGATCAGGACGAAGAGGAGGAAATCCCCCAATGGCGGGAGGCGCCATCCAAAAAAGCTGGTGCAGAGAGCCAGACCTGACGAGAGCAGGAAAAAGTAGAAGACGATGGCGCCGGTCTTCTCGCTGCTGGTCAATCGACGCACCTGAATGGTCGCCGCCGCCGAACACAACGCTCCCATGATCGCCAGGAACGCTCCGATGGTCGGGCCGGCACCCATCGCGCCGCTGAAGATCTTCGGGTTGAGGTAGGGCGACAGCATGATCAGCACCCCGACGAAGCCGATGGCGACCGCCGTCCAGCGATAGGTCCGCACCGTCTCCTTGAGGATCAGCGCCGCCAGAACCACGACGATCAGGGGCGACGCGTAACCGATGGCGATGGCGTCATGGAGCGGCAAATAGGCGAGCGCGGCGAAACCGAGGGCCATGCTGCACGTGCCGGTGAAGCCGCGCAGGAAATGCCCGGTGACGTTCTTCGTGCGCACCGCGTTGATGAGATCGCCTTGCCATGCGAGCCACAAAAGCAGCGGGATCATCGCAAAGGATGAGCGGAAGAACACCAACTGACCGGTGGGATATCGGTCGCTGACGATCTTGAGCCCTGCCGACATCATGGTGAAGGCGAGGGCAGACGTAATTTTCAGCACAATGCCGAGGACTGGTTTCACGGAGGCGCGGCCAAACGAAGCGAAGGCACACAATCACGCGCACGTGATTCCGCAAAGCGCTTTCCTGCCATGAACGCTCTGCGCCGTGCGCATGCGCCTACATGAGGAAGGCAGGCCGGTGCACTTCATCAAGGTCGCGGGGGCCGGCGGCATTCTGGACCGCGAAATCCGACGGCGTCTCGTCAAAGGACATCATCGCGTGGATGCGCGTTTCCAGATAACGCAGCGTCTGAATGATCGTCTCGACGCGGCGAAGCGCATCGTCCTGAAGCGCAACGGCCGCTTCGATCCGCGCGACGTGGCTGCCGATGCGTTCGCCGGCGCTCGACTTCACAGATTCGTTCTCGGCAGCAATTTGCTTCGCGGCCAAGCGCAGATCTTCGGTGCTCGCTTTCAGGGCCTCGGGCACGCTGTCGAAGGGATCGTCATCGGAACCCGTAGCATCGCCCCGCAAAGCGCTTTTCGCCTGGGCGATGGCGAGGACCATCGCGGCCATGTCCGACCGGGCGTCCCGATTGCCTTGAACCTTTTGTCCAAGCGCCTCGATGGCATCGAGCACCATCCGGGTGTCGGAATTCCTGTTCCGACGCGCATATTCCTTGAGGAACCAACGCCCGCGTTCCGTTTCCATGACGGCCGCCTCGATCGCCTCATAATCCGAGGTTCTGATCGCGTTGTGGGTCCGTTCGTCCGCCATGGGCGCTGCGCCGCTCCGAAGTCATTCGTTACCTAACGGTAAATGTCACGCGATCCGGCACGACCTCAAGGGGGCGGATCACGTGAAAAGCGGTTCTTCACCGCTTTCGCAAGCGTCTTTCAGTTCTGCTGCCTCCCCAATTGGAGAGTTGGAAGATTGCGGAGTTTCTGTAATTTAAAGTTGTATGGATAGAAGGTGTGCACGCATGGCGGTTTATGCGAAAGCCGTTCCTGCGCTGCAAGATGCGTTTAGGATTGAGTTGAACACGAACGGACGAGATAAGAAATGTCCCATTGCCAACTGAATTTCCATGGGTGTCGAGTACGCATTCAGCAAGGCACGTCGGCGGTTCAGTCT
>NZ_JBFUKD010000184.1:0-6166 GCF_056401005.1 Microvirga sp. P4_G7
CCCGAAAGCGTGACCTGCCCTCCCGTTCGACGCAGCGGCGGCGTCAGAAGATCCACGATCGCTGCGCCCGTGAGCGATTTTCCGGCTCCCGATTCACCGACGAGCCCAAGGACTTCGCCGGCAGCAACGGAGAAGCTCGCCTTGTCGAGTGCGATCAACTCGCGGCCTGCCCTCGAGAGAGCAATTGTCAAACCTTGAACGTCGAGAAGCGGATTCATCGCCGTGTCCTCAAGCGTGGATTGAAGACATCACGAAGGTGGTCGCCGAGGACATTCGCCGCGACCACGAAGGCGACGAGAGCGAGACAAGGCCAGACGGCGATCCACCATTCGCCCGATTGAAGGAAATTATTGCCGTTCCGGATGAGGGTTCCGAGTGACGGCTGGGTCAGCGGAATGCCGATGCCGAGAAAGCTCAGCGTCGCTTCCGTTATGATCGCGGTCGCCAGATTGATGGTGGCAATGACGAGAACCGGTGCCATTACGTTTGGAAGGATATGCAGGAAGACGATCGCGAGATTGCTTCGACCGGTGATCCGGGCAGCGGCCACGTAATCCTGATCCCGCTCGACCAGCACCGAGGAGCGAATCGTCCTTGCGTATTGCACCCAGTAAGAGATGCCGATCGATATGACGACGATTCCGATCGACGTGCTGACGCTCTTCTCGGGCCCAAGCACAGCGCGCGCAGCGCCGTCGATGATCATAGCCAGAAGCAATGCCGGATAGGCGAGTTGGACGTCGGCAATGCGCATGATGACGGCGTCGACCATGCCGCCGGCAAAACCGGCCGCGAGCCCAAGCGCGCAACCGATGACGAGACCGATCACCACGGACAACAATCCAACAATGAGCGAGGTTCTCAATCCATAGGCCAACGCCGTTAGAAGGTCCCGTCCCTGGTCATCACTCCCCAGTGGAAAACCAGCTACGCCGTCGCTCGCCCAAAGTGGCGGCGTGAACGCGTCGAGCACTGAAGAGTTGGCGAGCTCGAACGGATCCGAAGTCACGAGCGGAACGATAAAGGCGAAAAGAGCGAGAAGGATCGCGACTAGACCGGCGATGCTTGCGCCAGGCGCGGTCCTGAAGGCGCCGACGAACCACCGCACGGGACCGGAGAGTGAGAAACTCGCCGGACGAAGAGCTGACGAAGTGGGATGACTCATGACTGAACCTCAGTGGCGTCCCAAAACGCGGGCATCGATTAGCGGATAGCTGAGCTCGACCAGAAGATTGATCAGCATGAAGATCGCGCCGACGAGAATGAGATAGATGGCGATCACGGGGATATCCGCCGTCTGGATCGATTGAAGGAAAAGCGACCCCAATCCTGGCCAGGCGAAGACGTTCTCTGTGACGACCGAAAACGCGATGATGTTGCCGAGCTGCAGGCCGAGGATTGTGACGACCGGAAGCAGCGTGTTCTTCAAGGCGTAGACGTACCAGATCCGGCGATGTGGAAGACCGCGTGCCTTGGCGAAACGAATATGCTCGCTCTGGCCGACTTCCATCAGCTGCGTGCGGATCATCCGAATGACGAACGTGACCTGAAACAACGAAAGGGTAATGGCCGGGAGAATGAGGGCTCTCCAGCCCGACGCTGTGAGAAAGCCTGTCGTCCAAAATCCGAGATCGACGGTTTGGCCACGTCCGAACGATGGAAGCCACGCGAGGTTCACTGAAAAGATCGCGATCAGGCCGATGCCGACCACGAAGGTCGGAAGCGTGACGCCGGCAATCGAGACGAACATGATCGCTCGTGCGGCAAACGATCTCGGGTGGATGCCGCAATAGACCCCTGCACTCGCGCCGACGACCAGCGTGATGACGAACGATGCGAACGCGAGCTCAACCGTCGCCGGGAGCCGTTCCGCAATCAATTTCGCGACGGGTTCGTGTGTCCGGTATGAGGTGCCGAAATTCCCCGACAACAAACCGCCGAGAAAGTCGACGAACCGCGTCATGAAGGGTTCGTCCAGCCGCAGCGCCTTGACGAGCGCCAAACGTTCCGCCGGCGTCGCGTCGGGCGAAAGCAGCGCCGCCAGAGGATCGCCCAAATTCGCGACAAGCAAGAACGCGACAAAACTGATCGCGGTCAACACGAGAAGTGTCTGCAAGATGCGCACTATCGAATATGCAAGCATGCGAACTCCGAGAGCAGTTTCCAGGTCCTGTCAGCCCGCTCTCGGGGTCTGCGGCTTCTCAGCGGCAGGTCTCACCCAAGCGGGTCAGAAATGCGACGCAACGATCCAGTTCGTCACAAGCGATCGATTCGTCCGGCTGATGCGCATCGGCGGCATCGCCGGGTCCGATGACCAGCGAGGGAATTCCGGCGTTTTGAAAGATGCCGGCCTCGGTGCCGTACGGCACCGCCCTCGCCCGGTCCCGCCCCAGTATGGCGAGAAGCTCGGCCTCGATGCTGGAATCGTCGTTGGGCCTCAATCCGGGAATGCGCGCCTGAACCTCGAACTTCACCCCTGTTTCAGGGGAAACGGCCTTCATGGCAGGTTCAAGCCTCTCTCGCGCAAAGGTTTCCATGCGTTCGAGCACCGCCAAATCGCTCTCTCCGGGAATGACGCGCATCTCCCAGAAAAAGCGGCACGTCTCAGCGACGATGTTGCCATGAAGGCCGCCGGCGATCTGGTTGACCTGGATCGTGGAATACGGCGGATCAAGTCCCTCGAATTGCGGTCCCTCCCGCATGTCGGTCCTGATCGTATTGATGTACGCGATCAGATCCGCAGCGGCCATCACCGCGTTGACATATCGATCAGGCTGCGATGAGTGGCCCGGTTTTCCGGTCACCGTCGTCCAACCGATCAGCCCGCCCTTGTGAGCCGAAACGACATCCATGCTCGTCGCTTCGCCGATGACGGCGTATCGCGGTTTGAGTTCGCTTGCTCCGAGCCATTCCGCCATCGAGCCGACACCGGTGCAGCCCACTTCCTCGTCGTAGGAAAAGGCGAGATGCACGGGACGGGTCAAGGTCTTCGTCGGAATGTTCTGCAGCGCCGCAAGACAACAGGCCAGAAAGCCTTTCATGTCCGTGGCGCCGCGTCCGACGACTTTGTTGTCCCGTCGCCGCAAAGTCCACGGGTCGCCTGTCCAGGCCTGTCCTTCTGTCGGAACGACATCGGTATGACCGCTGAAGACGATTCCTCCCGGCGCCTCGGGGCCGATCGAAACGAGCATATTGGCCTTGTCGCCACTCTCGTTCGGAAAATACCGCACCTTCGCGCCATACCGGGCAACCTCCGCCTCGACATATCGCAACAGGTCGAGGTTGGAGACTGCGCTGATCGTCGGAAAGGCGATCAGCTTTGCCAGATAATCCGAAACCGTCACGGAAGCGCGCGTGTCCATTACTTCACCGAGAAAAGGCGGAGCGGGAAGCTGAGATCGGCGGGCTGTACGACAGCCACGTTCTTCTTGACGCCCCAGAGAATGTTGAGCTGGTGGATCGGGATCAGGGCCGCGGATTCCTTGATCAATCCGAGCGCCTGCTCGATCTGCGCACGCCGCTCGTCCGGGTTGGTGTTCGATTGGATCTTTGCAATCAGCTCGTCGACCTTCGGATCGGAATAGCCGCCGATATTGAACGTACCGCGGCCTGTCTGCGCATCCCTCGACCCTGCGATCGATGTGAGGAAGATGTGGGCATCATACGTCGCGGGCGAGTAACCGAGAAGCGACAGACTGGTGTTGTAGCCCGGCGGATTGATCTGTTGCGCCCATTTCGCCGTCGGCTGCGCGCGCGGCTCGACCTTGACGCCGATGCGACCGAGCGAACTCGCGATGGCGATGCATGTCGCCTCGTCATTCATGAAGCGGTCGTTCGTGCAGTCCAGGGTGACGGTGAAGCCATTCGGATAACCGGCTTCGGTCAGCAGGGATTTCGCTTTGGCCAAATCGGGTTCGACCGGCTTGCCCAGACTGGCCGCATAGCCGTTCACTTCTTTGCCGATCGGCAGCCCGGTGGGAATCGAATAGCCGCGCATGACCTTCGTCTTGATCGCGTCGAGGTCGATCGCGAGCTGCATCGCCTGGCGGACGCGTTTGTCCTTGAAGGGGTTCTTGCCCTTGACGTCGCTGAACAGGAGTTCCTCCCGGGCGACGTCTGGCTGCAGATAGATCGTCCGCAGATCCGGCCCAGCCTTAACAGCGAGATTTTCCGTGCGCTCGATGCGCTGCGTGTCCTGTGGGGGCAACCCGTCGATCATGTCGACTTCACCGGAAACCAGTGCGGATACACGCGTCGAAGCGTTGGGAATGACGAAGAAAGTCGCCTTGTCGATGTTGCCGGAGGGCTTTTCCCAGGCGCCCGCGTTCAGTTCGAACTCGGTTTTGACACCGGGATCGCGCGCGACGATCTTATAGGGGCCCGTGCCGTTTGCGTTACGATTGGCGAAGGTCTCAGTCTTGTTGTCAGCGGCGCCCGGCTGAACAGCGCCGTTCTTCTCCGCCCACGCTTTGCTCATGATGAACCAGTTGGCGATCTCGAGCGGCACGATGGGATCGATGCCCTTGGTCTTGATATCGATCGTGTGATCGTCAACCTTCGCAATGCTATCCAACGTGGAGATGTTCGTCTTCACGCCGCCCGCCTTCGCGCGTTCGAATGAGAAGATCACATCATCGGCGGTAAAATCGTTGCCGTCCTGAAACTTGACGCCCTTGCGAAGTTCGAACCGCCACGTTGTGGGATCGACCTGCTTCCATGAGGTCGCGAGTGCCGCCTCGGGCTTGAGATCGACGCCGCGMCGGACCAGCGGTTCGTAGACGTTGCTGAGGACCGCGAAGACGAGGGTGTTCGAAACAGCGTGCGGATCCAGCGTATAGGCGTCGAGCGGCCCCGCGAACTTGAACGCGGCAGCGGAAACYGGACTCGCGAAGGCTAAACCGAGGCCGCAGGCTACGACGGCGCTCTTCAGGGGAAGAGATGACATAAGCTTCATGGCGATTGACCGTTCGTTCTGGAGTTGGCGGCTCCGGGTTCATATCCCGAATGCTCAGTCCACTGGTTGCGATCGGCGAAGGGGCCGCTCACCGAGGAGGTTAGCAACCCCCCTTTTTATTTCAAGCCTAAAATATCTCTGCAAAAAATTTTGTGCGGAACCCGCCCGTTCCAGCTTGGCCGCAAAGTGTCGGTGCCTGCCTGAGATGCACGGCAAAAACCCGACCAACGTCCAGCAATGCGGACCAAAGACAGCTTTGTAATGTTATCATTGTCGCGTGGGATCTAAGGCGAGGTGCGGCAAGGCCGCGGGACCAACCCTGACCGGCGCGTCGCCATCGACGRTGACCGCCCCCTTCCCGACAAGGTCGCCTCCCGGCCCTCACCGTTTGAGCTTGGTCGTCGCGAGGCAGAGCAACTCGAAGAGGACCTGCGCACCCGCTTGCGCCGTGTTGCTGGTCGCATCGTATTGCGGCGCGACCTCGACGACGTCGCCGCCGACCATGTTGATCCCGGCCATGCCACGCAGGATCTCCAACACTTCTCGGGGCTGCAGGCCGCCGACTTCGGGAGTGCCGGTTCCGGGCGCGAAACCGGGATCGAGGCTGTCCACGTCGAACGAGACATAGGTGGGTCCATCGCCGACGATGGACCGCGCCTTCTCGACAATCGCCGCGATACCCATGTTCGGCACCTCCTCGGCGTGAATCACCGTCATTCCCGAGACATACGAGAACTCCCAGAGATACTCGGCTCCCCCACGGATCCCGATCTGGATCACGCGTTCCGGATCGAGGGTTCCCTCCAGCACGGCCTGTCGGAACGGTCCGCCATGGTGAAACTTCGAGCCCTCGTAGACACCGCCCGTATCGCAATGAGCGTCGATATGGATCATCCCGACGGGACGGTCCTTGCCGACGGCGGCGAGAATCGCGCGGCTGATCGAATGATCGCCACCGACGGAGAGAGGCAGAACGCCCGCACCGACGACCTTGTGGAAGAACGTCTCGATATCCTCGTGGCAGGATTCCAAGCTGAAGCGGCTGCGAAACGGCACATCGCCGATATCCGCGACCTTGCAATCGGCCATTGGCGTCATGCGCAGCACATGCTCATAAGGCCCAACCCGCTCGACCGAGCGAACGGCACGCGGCCCGAGTCTCGCACCGGCCCGATTGGTGACGCCGAGGTCCATGGGGACACCGATGAGTGC
>NZ_JBFUKD010000185.1:0-6132 GCF_056401005.1 Microvirga sp. P4_G7
GTTGGGATTGGGGCTTTTGGTGGGCGCCACTTTCGGGGCGGCGGCCTATTGGCTGGTCGTTCGCGCGCCGATCATCGCCGCTCTCGCCTTCGCGGGACTCACGGCAGCCATTCAAACGGCAATCCTCGGTGCCGACGCCGAGGATTGGAAGTTGGTCGAGGGTGCCTTGGGGACCTTTTTCGGTCTGATGATGATGGCGATCGTGCTGCGGAGCTGGTCCTCGCTCTATGGGCAAGATGTCGAAAATGCCGATGCGAAGAACCCGAAATCCTGGCAGTTGGATGAATAGGAGGCGCCTTTGGCTGATTGGAACGCCGGTCAATACCTGAAATTCGAAGAGGAACGGACCCGTCCTGCATCAGACCTTTTAGCTCGCGTTCCGCTCCCCGATGCGAAATGCTGCATCGACCTCGGCTGCGGCCCGGGCAACAGCACGGAGCTCATTGTCCAACGCTATCCCAGCGCTCAGATCACCGGACTGGATTCCTCCGACGACATGCTCGCCAAAGCACGCCAACGACTTCCTGGCCTGCATTTCGAGAAGGGCGATATCGCCCAATGGGATCCTGTTGACCCCTTCGACCTGATCTACGCCAACGCGGCGATGCAATGGGTTCCTGACCACCTCGCCCTGCTGCCGAAACTATGCGCCAAATTGAACTCCGGCGGGTGCCTCGCCGTCCAGGTTCCGGACAACCTCGACGAGCCTTCCCATGTGTTGATGCGCGAAGTCGCTTCGCGCGGACCTTGGAAAGCGCGCCTGAGGGGAGCAATTACCGTTCGCGAAAAAATCGGCACGTTCGACGCCTATTATTCCAGCCTGAAGCGCGCCGGCTGCGCGGTCGATCTATGGCGGACGACATATGTCCACCCGCTTGAGGGGGCATCCGCCATCGTCGAGTGGTTAAAAAGCACCGGCCTGCGGCCCTTCCTCGATCCGCTCGACGAGGCCGCGAAGCGCGACTTTCTGG
Organism: Microvirga sp. P4_G7; assembly: GCF_056401005.1. Lineage (NCBI taxonomy): Bacteria > Pseudomonadati > Pseudomonadota > Alphaproteobacteria > Hyphomicrobiales > Methylobacteriaceae > Microvirga > Microvirga sp. P4_G7. Next base: position 972 of record NZ_JBFUKD010000185.1, read on the forward strand.
CCGCTTACGTCAGCGAAATCGCGAAAGCCTACCCGGAGCAATTCGATGGAAAAGTTCTCCTGCGCTTTCCGCGTCTATTTCTGATCGCGCGTCGACTTTGACCAGGTTCGATAGTTGATCCTGAACCCATAAGAGATTATCCGGCTAAGAACGATCGGCCCTCTCTCGAACTTTCCGACCAAGGACCTCGCTTTCCATGTCAGCAACCAGCAAAGGCTGGGCGGCCTTTAGATCCGCGGATTTCCGGCTTTTCGGTTTGTCCCGGCTCCTGGCAGGCATGGCACTGCAAATGCACAACGTCGCCGTCGGGTGGTTCGTCTACGATATCACCCACAGCGCCTGGGCCCTGGGTCTCGTCGGCCTCGTCGCCTTCACGCCGGCCATCGCCTTCGCTCTTCTCACCGGACATGTGGCGGACAATTTCGATCGAAGGCTGATCATCGCAGCGTCTCACGTGCTGACCGCTTTGTCGGCAATGGGCCTCTTCCTTTGCGCGTGGTTCGCCGTGCGGGAGGTATGGCCGATTTACGTCTTCGTCGCACTCATCGGCACGGCCCGCGCTTTCGGCAATCCGGCGAGCCAAGCGCTTGTGCCGAACCTCGTCCCCCGCGAACATTTCGGCAATGCGGTCGCTTGGAACTCCTCCATCAACCAGACCGCCACCATTTCCGGGCCCGCTATCGGCGGGTTTCTCTACGTGCTCGGCCCGACGGTGGTCTTCGGTACGGCGATGGTGTGCTTTTTCATCGCCGCCATTCTCGTCGCGAGCCTCAGCCATCGGCGAGCGGAAACCGTCCGCCAAAAGGTCTCGTGGGAGACGTTGATGGCCGGCCTTACATTCATCCGTTCACGGCCGGTGATCTTCGGAGCGATTTCACTCGACCTCGTGGCCGTACTCCTCGGTGGCGCGACAGCGCTATTGCCGATCTTCGCGCAAACAATCTTGCAGGTCGGGCCTTGGGGTCTCGGATTATTGCGAAGCATGCCCGCCGCAGGGGCGCTCTGCATGGCATTCTACCTCGCGCATTATTCCATCGCGGAGAACGCGGGAAAGCGCATGCTGATGGCGGTCGCCGTCTTCGGATTTGCGACGATCGGCTTCGGCCTGTCGACTTCACTTCCTCTTTCCCTGCTCTGCCTTTTCATTCTCGGTGGCGCCGACATGGTGAGCGTTTTCGTTCGCCAGACACTCGTGCAAAGCGACACCCCTGATGCCATGCGGGGACGTGTCGCCGCCGTGAACACGATCTTCATCGGGGCCTCGAATGAACTCGGCGAGTTCGAATCCGGCTCGGTTGCAGCACTCATCGGCGCCGTCCCCGCGGTCGTCTGCGGTGGTGCTGCGACCGTCCTCGTCGCCTCCCTGTGGGGCCGATTGTTTCCCTCATTGYGCGATCGCGACAGGCTGATCGTTCAGACGTCCTCGACCTGAGCACTCTGGCTGGAGCTTGACATGGCCGCATCGGATCCGACGTCCTGGTCTGCCGTCCAATTGGCCGCTGCCATTCGGAACAAGGAAATCTCACCGGTCGAGGTCATTCGGTCGTCGCTGCAACGCGCCGAAACAGTCGATGCGGCTTGCAACGCGTTCAGCGCGCTATATGGCGACCAGGCGCTCGCCGACGCGCGACGAGCCGAGAACGCGATTTTTTCCGAAGCGACCGTTGGGCCATTGCATGGCGTGCCGATTGCCATCAAGGACATGACGCCGATAGCAGGATGCGTGACAACGTCAGGATCGCGCATCTTCGAAAGCCACGTGACGCCGTCCGATGCGCTGATCGTCCAGCGATTGCGTGCCGCCGGCGCCATCATCGTCGGCAAGACCACGACGCCCGAATTTGCGAGTTCCGGGTACACTCGCTCGCCTCTTTTCGGTCATACGCGAAATCCATGGAACCGGAGCCGCACTTCTGGCGGCAGCTCGGGCGGATCGGCGGTGGCCGTCGCGACGGGATCCGTCTGTCTGGCGGAAGGTACGGACATGGGCGGCTCGGTTCGCATTCCCGCATCCCATTGCGGCATTGTGGGGCTCAAACCGAGCCTCGGCCGCATCCCTTTCACGTTGCTGCCGAGTCAGTTCGAAACCATCGCCCATTTCGGAACTCTGGCGCGATCCTGCGAGGACGCGGCTCTGTTTCTGTCCTGTGTTCAGGGGCCCGATGATTCCGACATCATGTCCCTGCCCGCACCAAGTCCGATTCTGAGCGATCTCAACAGCGACCCGCGCCAATGGCGCCTGGCGCTCTCACCTGATCTTGGCCACTACGCCCTCGATGCCGACGTGCGGCGCAATCTTGATGCGATTGTGGATCGGCTGCGGGACGCGGGCGCGGTCGTCGACGAGGTTCACCTTCCGTGGACGACTGAAATCGGCAAAGCCTGGGACGATTATTGGGCCGTCTACATGGCCACGTTCTACGGCGAGCATCTGCAGGATCGGCGCGATCTGATGGACCCGTCGATCGTCGCGTATATCGAGCAGGGTTTCGCGATGAGCGCTGTCAAGTACAAGTCAATCGAACGCGTGCGAACCAAAGCCTGGGAAGCGCTCAACCCGATCCTCCAAGCATACGACGCGCTCCTCTGTCCGACCATGTCACGCCCAGCGCCCGATCTCGAATCGAATGGCTCCGACTTCGCTTTTGAGGATGCGCAAGGGCGGTATCATGGTTCGAGCATGACGTGCCCTTTCAACTTCGTCGGCCAATGTCCGGCCTTGTCGGTTCCCAGCGGTCTTTCCGAACTCGGCTTGCCGACGGGCATCCAAATCGTGGGTCGCCGGTTTGACGATCTCGGCGTCTTGAAGATAGGCCATTTGATCGAGCAACTGCGCGGTCCGTTCCCGCGCCCGGCCCTCTCCTGAATTCATTCTCAGTCCATTAACCGAACTCTTCTAAAGGAGAATAGAAAGCTGGATTCTCGGATCATGAAGACAACACTGTTACTTGGTGCCGTTGCCGTTTTACTGAGTGTCACCGGCGCCCAGGCCGCGCAGGGAAATGCGCGCCGGGGCCAAGCCATCGCCCAGAAATACTGCGCGCTTTGTCACGCGATCGGAAAAAGCGGCGACAGCCCAAAAGCGGGCGTGATCCCATTCCGCGATTTACATCAGCGTTATCCGATCGAGAATTTGGACGAGGCTCTGGGCGAAGGCCTGATGATCAACCATCCCGACATGCCCGAGATCACATTGAACGTTCGTCAGATTCACGACTTCAAGGCCTATCTCTACGGCTTGAGCAAGTAGGCTCGAATCGAGCCGCTTGATCGTGGCGTAGGAAAGCTGTCTACTCTGGAGCGGCATAACGGAGAACGATGATGGCGGGCGGCTCGGCAATACGAAGCGACAGCAAGAACGCGCGTTTCTGGCTTTTTATTGCAGGTCTCGTAGCGCTGTTTCTTGGCCTTGCGGGCCTCTACATGACATTCGGCCTGACCATCGTCGGCGTCATGTGGTACGGCATCCTCATGCTGGTCGCCGGCATCGTCCAGATCATTCAACCGTTCCTGTCGTCGCACGCCGGAACGCGGCGCTCGCGCTGGGCCGCCATTCTCCTGGGGTTGGTGTATGTGGCAGGCGGCCTCTACGCGCTCCTCAACCCGCTCGGTGCTTCGCTGGTTCTGACGCTGATCCTCGGCGTCGCCCTCGTCGCGTCCGGCATCTTCAAGGCAGGCTGGGCATTTTTCGATCAATCCCGACGGTCGAACGCGGCGTTGGTTTTGGCCGCGACGCTTTCGCTCATTCTCGGCTGTCTCTTGATCGCGCAATGGCCCCTCTCCGGCCTCTGGACGATCGGTCTATTGATCTCATGCGATCTCATCGCACACGGCATCGCGTTGACCTGGACCGCCGCGAAAAACCCTTGAACGCGATCGACCCCGGTTGACGCCGGTCAATGCCTGCTGGCCCGATCTTTTCGGCATGAAGGGATCGAACGCTAGATTGGAATCCCGGCCTCGATCCTCGTTCCGCCACGGGCGGAATCGAAGGTGAGCGTTCCACCGAAACGCTCCACACGATCGCGCATCCCCCTCAATCCGACCCCCATCGGCGGACGGCCCGTTTGATCGCAGGAGATCCCCTCGCCGTCGTCCCAGATGCGTAAGCGAACGACACGATCGACAACGCTCAGCGACAATCCTGCCGTAGCCGCTTTCGCGTGACGATGAACGTTCATCAAGGCCTCTTGGACGATCCGGAAGATGGCGACGCGGACGTCGCAGGAAAGTTCACCGAGATCGCCGGGAAGATCGGTATTCACCTGCAACCCCGTGCGCTTGGCGAAGCCATGGGTGAAGTCCGACAAAGCGCCTACGAGGCCGTGCTCTTCCACATGCGGAGGGTGCATCAGATAGCTGAACGCGCGGATTTCCCGTGCCGCTTCGTCGATCGAAGTCGATATGTCGCTCATCACATCTTTCGCCTGCGGCGTCAGCGCGATGAGTCTTTTCAACTGCGCCAGCCCGAGGCTGATTGCTGCAAGATGCTGCGCCGTTGAATCATGCAACTCGGCAGCGATGCGCCGTCTTTCCGCACTGATGAGCTCGGGCACATCCGCCGAGAGCGACTGAAACTCACGCTCGGCATTCATTCGCGCGGTCACATCCGTAGCGATGCCGAGCAGCCGATCGATTTGCCCATCGCGACCACGGCTCAGGACGACAATGTGATGCAAAAGCCAACGCCAATGGCCGTCAGCGCATTTGATGCGAAAGGTGACTTCGGCGCTTTGCCGTTCGACCAGACCAGTCAGCATGCCGAGCGTTGCGCCCGCCTCGTCGGCGTCCTCGGGATGGACGAACGGCTCCAAAGCAGCGTCGCAAGGGCAAAGGGGAACGTCGCCAGCGTATCCGAGTACGCGTTCGACGCTGTCATTGAACGCTCGCGTTTTGCGCTGACGCAGATCAAACGTGTAAATGATGTCGGGCGATGCCTCGACGATCCTTCTGAGCAGATCGCCTTCCTTACCTTTTCGGCGGCCCAATTCTTTCGCGAGAGGCTTGGTGGGGATTGGACGGGACAGGTCATATCCGGATTGCGCAAAAACATAGCCAGAATTCAATAGATTTTGAATCTGCAGAATTTGCTCTGCTGGGGACCGTGCAGCGCCAATCATAGCGTTTAGCCTCGCTACTTTTTTAAAGCCCCCGAAATTAT
>NZ_JBFUKD010000186.1:0-6125 GCF_056401005.1 Microvirga sp. P4_G7
TCAAGGTCTGCGCCAGCATTCCCGCTGGAGGCTGTTAGCGATCCCGGCGAAGGGCGCTCGCATTCGCCTTCGAGCGGGGCATCTTGTGCCGGATTTGCTGTACTCTGGCGGTGGCCACTTCCTGCGCCTCGGGCGACAACTTTCCCAGCTCCATCCGAGCGGATGAGACCTGCGTACGGGCCCAGTGAAGGTAACGCCTCCGGGCCTCGAAGATAGCCCAGTTGTCGCGATCTGCTTGGTCTCGCGCTTTGTCTGCCAGCGCCTTGAGACGCTTCATCTCTCGGTCGATGGCCTCAAGGACGACACCGACGCTGAGTTCTTCGAGTTCAATGGTTGTTCTGCGTCCAAACATAGGCACCCCAGGTCAGGCGTAGAGCGTCCTCCCATTAAGGACGGGGCGTCAACAACAGGTTTTAGGGGGTGTTAATCTAACCGGATATGAAGCATCCCACCGTAGACACTGTTAGTCGCCAGTTCGGTGTTCCTACGTGACCCAGACTGGACATCTCCCTGGAGGGACGTCCTGACCTTCATGCACGTGGCACTTTCCTTTCTCTCGCTGGGAGGCTCCGCGCCCGTCGCGTAAAGGAAACGCGGCGAGGACGAGGGAGGCCACGGGGGGAAATCAGGCCCGTCGCGTGTAGATTAGGGCTTTCAAATTTATGCAGCAAAACATCCGGGACCCCCGTAGACCTCTTGTTTCATAACGCCCGTGGGGGCATAGGCTTCCCGGATCTCTCGTTGCAGGACACGACCCAGCTATCGATGAAGGAATAGAAAGTGGGAGAGGCCGCCAGAAAGAAGCGGGCGCATTATGACAAGCTGGCCAATTACCCGAGCTGCATTTATTGCGGCGATGCGGCGCTAACTATCGAGCACATGCCGCCGACGATGATGTTCCGGCGCAAGGATCGACCAAAGGGTCTCGAATTTCCGAGCTGTCGCGACTGCAACAACGGCACGAGCCACGCTGACCTCATCGCCTCTGCGCTGGGCCGCGCTTACCCTCCTAACGCGGACGACGACCGGGAAATTCACAAGCTCTACCAAGCCATCGCCAATAATATCCCGGATCTCCTTTTGGAAATGCACGTGCCGCCTATTCGGCAGCGACAAATGCTACGTCGGATCGGTATGCCTGAAGAGAACGGCATTATCCGCGTAGACGGGCCGCTCGTGTCCGGCCACATGATCACGTTTGCGGCTAAACTTGGGTTCGCGCTCCATTTTGAGGCCTTTCAGCAGCGTGTCCCAGACGGCGGCGGCGTGTATCCGATGTGGCTCTCAAACGTGCAGGCACTGAGCGGCGACATGCCGGAGCAATTGCTGCAGTTCCTGCCTGCACAGCGAGCCACTCTAAGGCAAGGCAAGAAGCACGTCAGCGACCAGTTCACATATGCATGGACGATCACGGAGGAGGGGGCCAATGGGCTCTTCTACGCAGATTTCCGACAATCATTCGCAGTGGCGGCGATCACCGCACTCGACAGGTCGTTCTTCCATCGCGTGGATGCCGATTTCACCCCGCTCTTCAAGCCGGGTGACTTGCGGACTTCGTGAAAGTTGTGGATGCAATTTGGCTGCCCTTCGGAATTGGCGGCAAGCCATAATGCACCTCAGCAGTTGGCTGTCGTCGGTTCATGTCGTGGTCAACGCTTAAACGACATCACTGGCCAGTTAGGATTGCTTCACCTTCAACTATCGACTGCTTGAGGACTAACCTAACCGTTAGGTCTGATAAGCCTCTTGACCTGTTCCATGAGCTTAATTGTTTCCCTTGCTTTGATGACATAGCCAAGGTGCATCCTAACACGCGTCTCTACGATCGGCCCCCAACTTGTAGGAACCGGCTCGACGACCAACTTCCCCTGCTCATTCACCATTGGACCGCCCCATAGGGTCCCGAGAAGACCAAACCTCACCATAGGCGTGAAAGAAGTAGACCCTTTAGAGCGTATCAAGCCTGRACTGATGAGAAATACCGGGCTCCCTGACGAGCCGGAGAATACACCGATGTCGACAGCTATCTCGGGGCGTCCTCGGAAATCGATAGCGGGATGGCTCGCCGTTATTCCTTGTCGGAACAGAGGATATCCGTTGACCTCGTCCCACAAGCTGTTCGGACATCCTACCATTATCACTTGCTCAGCCGCATCTAAGGACGGCATTTTGTCCTCGGGCCAGACTTCCGCTTCGTGAAGAGATCGCAGGAAAAGTGTTTTGCCTGGGTTCTGGGCATGCCAATTGTGGGTGGCTTGAGCCCATAGTATTGCAACTAGGTCGATCTCTGGATCGGGATGCTCGACAAGTACGGTGTTATTCTTTGTCAGAACTAACTGTGTTAATCGGCCATCGAGGCGGGCGGGTTGTTCCGGCATAAGGTCGGCAGTGTGGAAAGTCACCTTAATGAACTGAGAGCCTTCTACGACATGCTTATTCGTGACGAGTGTTGGGACAATGGTCGTGCTGTCGAGAAAGGTGGAAAAAACGTATCCTGTCCCACTTCCCTGGCTACCGTCAGTCGAGACGGTTTCTATTCGTTTGACCGCGTAAAGTAATTCTTCGGTCGCGGTTACAGGTTCAATAGTCTGAGCCACTGCTGGGTCTACCTCACCGATCTAAATTGTAAGAGCTACTGGCTTCCAGGGGAAAGCTCTCAGCTCATTCGCAAAGCTCTTTGTACTGGCCCTCGCCAACAACCAGATCGCAATCGGTCCCAAGCCGGTATTGAGGTCCTCACTAATCCCGCTGTGCTTTGGGAGATAGGCCGTTAATTTCAGTCGTTTTCCTTTGCCATCGTTGGTGGAAGCCGAACGCTCTCGATACACGCTCGCAGGGCTTTGACGTTCGCCTTCCCTGGGTATCGTCCCATCGTCATCGGTAGGGGACCGTCCTCCTTCGAGTGACCCACCACGTCCGCGATAGTCCACGCGGTGAACCCTTTGGCTCCCTCTTCGAGGGCCTCCACAGCCCGCCTGATGAACCACCTCCTGAACGAGTGCAGGTCAACGCGGCTCTGTCTGGCTCTCTCATCCTTATCCTCAACTTCGAGCTTCCGCCTGAGCCTTGTGAACGCCTGAGAGATAGGCGCTCCGCGACCACGGGCCTCGTTTGTCTGATCGGGCAGTTCGTCGAAAAGGAAAGCCTCAGGCAGTCGTTCAGTTGTCCTTCGGGCGAAGAGGTCTTGGAGGTCTGGATGTATCGGCACGTCTCGGCGGGCTGCGGCGGTCTTGGTCCCCGGCACGCTGATGACCCCCGCCTTGATGTGCTTCACCTGTAGGCGGGCGATCTCGTCTCTTCTCATCCCGGTGAGGGCTGCGGTTAGAATGAAGTCCCCCATTAGCGTCTGTTCCTTGGTGCCGTCGAGCAGGGTCCTCACCTCGTCATTGCGGAAGGGACGCTTCTTAGACTCATCGCTGTCATGGTTGGAACCTCGGCGGGTTCTCTTTACGGACTGCTTGGTCCAGGGGCTAACTTCGACGTCTACGTGACCTCGTTCAATCAACCACGTCCAGTACGACCGAAGACCTGTCAGGTTCTTATTCGCAGTAGCGGGGTCTGTCCCTCGTTCTATGAACCGCTCCGTGATAAACTTTCCCGCAGTCTTTCGGTCAAAGGCCTGGAGGGTCTGAGGGACATCAGACTCCTGGCACCACTCGCTTAGTTGTTTCACGGCGTGGCGGAATGCTGCATCCGTCCTCCCAGCGTAGCCCCGTTCCTTGAGCCAAGCATCGACCAAGGCAGCGAGAGGAGTTGCGTGTCCGAAGGCAACATCGGCGAACAGGCGTGCTCGGGCAGAGCCTTCCTTCTCCTCTATGGCCTCGGCCTTGTCCGTGACCACCGAGGGAAGCACGGCATTCCAGGGCTCACCTCCGGCATCATCGACCTGTTTGGCCTCATGTAGAATAGAGGCCCGCCAAGCCATGGCGTCGTTGATGAGGATATCCTTTGCGGGATCCTCGCGAACTCCTGCGATCTCCTTCTTGAGCCTGTCGATGACCGCCCACTTGAGAAGTTCGGCCTCCTTGGGATCCGATGTAGTGAGGGCCTCCTTGAGGTGGGCCTTGCCAATCGTCTCGCGCTTCGAGGGTGGAACTCGGATAGTCACCCGGATCCGGCTTCCATGCCATTCTAGGTGAGAGCCGAGGGACCGGGAACGAGCCTCGCGGCGTGGTCGTTTGGTCATCGTTGGCGTCCATCAGGGTGATTGTGCCCCCCACTATGTACCCCAATTATGTACCCCACGCCAGCATGCTTTGCCCTGCAATTTCAATAAGTTCAAAGCGTTAGAGTCCGTTTGGCGTGACCTCCCGTAGGGCGCGCCATCTTCTCAAACAGCGTTGATATCGAATTCGCAGTCTCAATAGTGAGGCGGCGGCGGTTCGCGCTGCGGTGATCCGGCACTGGTTTCCGCTTCCTGGATGCGTTCGTGCAGAATTCCGATCTGGCGCATCAGAAGATCGATCTGCTTCCATTGCGCCGTGACGGCCTGGTTGAGATCCTCGATCGTCTCGTCCTGGTAAGCGATCCGCATTTCCAAAGCGTCGATTCGCGCTGTGAGTACGTCGGTCTCACTCATTGGGTTTCTGGCCTCCCTGGTCGTCGCCGCGCCACTGGCCCTCTCGCAATCCATGACCAAGCGCGACACGCTCGTCGAAGACGAAGCATTCGCCCTTCCAGCGACTGTCGGCTTCCGGAATCTCTTCGAGGTATTTGAGGATTCCACCCTTGAGATGAAAGACCTCCTCGAACCCTTGGGCGAGGAGATAAGAGCTGGCCTTCTCGCATCGAATGCCGCCGGTGCAGAACATCGCCACCTTCTTGTGCCTTTTGGGGTCGAGTTCGGTGCCGACAAAATCCTTGAAGCTACTGAATGATGCGATCTTGGGATYGATTGCGCCGTCAAACGTGCCGAGCTCCACCTCGAACGCGTTGCGCGTATCGATCAGGACGACGTCCGGCGTTTCGAGAAGCGCATTCCAATCCTGAGCCGCGACATAGGTGCCGACCCGTTTCGTCGGGTCGGTTTGCGGGTCGCCGAGGGTGACGATTTCTTTCTTCAACCGAACCTTCAAGCGTCGAAACGGCATTTCGGCGGCGGACGAGTATTTGAGTTCGAGGTTGTCGAGTCGGCCGTTGAAGAGCACACCCTCGACTAGCTCACGGATCAAGGCGTCGATCGCGACCGCTTCGCCGGCGAGAGTTCCGTTGAGGCCCTCTTGGGCCAGCAGGAGCGTGCCCTTGATGTGCAATGCTTCGCACAGCATCCGCAGCGGCTCACGCAGTTCGCGGAAGTCGGGCAGGGATGTAAATTGGTAAAGTGCTGCAACCTTGTAAGTCATCGCGATGGTCTATCAGCAAGCAGCGACGCGGAAAACCCATCCGGCTCTGCTTCCAGTCACGCTTGGGCGCGACGCAGCGGATAGGCGAACCCCATCCAGAAGTAGATGGCGGCGCCGATGACCAGGGTCGCCGTGGCGGTTTCGAGAGCAAGGTTGAAGCCCTGACGCCGGTCGAGACTGTAGGCGAGAATAAGCGCAACGAGAGGCGGCCCCATGATCTGGCCGATGCCATACATGGCCGTCAGCAGGCCGATCATGCTCGCCGCGGCATGCGGCCTCAATCGCCGCACCTCGTGCATGGCAAAAAAGGTAATCGCGGTGAACGGTACCCCAAGAAGAAAGCTCCCGATCGCAAATCCCGCGAGGCTGGGCGCCCACACGCTCCAGAGAATTCCCGCAGCTTGAATGAGGTAACAACCGATCAGGAGGTGGCGAAAATCGTAGCGTGGCGGAATACGCGTGACCACGAGCGCTCCGACCATGACGCCGACGCCAAAAATAGGCCAGAACATGTCGAGCCAAATCGAAGGGGGAAGCGCCTCTCGTGCGATGACGGGCAGGAACGTCGCCGTGATGATGTATCCAAAGCCCGCAAGTCCGTAGGCGAACGCGAGCCATGCGATCTCGACACCATTTCGCGGCAGAGCGTCGTTCTCGTGGGTTTGTCGGTGGGGCTCTCCGAGTTCGGCCCCACCGCGGAAGGTATTCCAAACACACGCCGTGAGGACGACAGCAAGTCCGCCGAACAGCAGCCAGCCGGAGGCGGCCGACCAGTGCATGGCC
>NZ_JBFUKD010000187.1:0-6043 GCF_056401005.1 Microvirga sp. P4_G7
TCGCCGGCCCGGGGACCTACGCGTTGTTCCCGACCACCGGTTCGGCGATTCTCACCGGCGATTTCAACATGAAGCCCGATGATCCGGTCAAAAAGCGGATCTCGGACCCCATCGCGGACGACATGCCGCGGCTTGTCGATGCGTGGGAAGCGTCGCATCCGGGCGAACCGCATCCCGCATCCYTTTGCATCTACGAGCAATCCAGCGGGCCGCCCCATTGCTGCGACTTTCTGTTCGTCACCGAAGATCTGGCACGGAGGGTTCGCCGCGTTTTCTACGATCAGAGCCGCCAATCGTCCGACCATCAGCCCGTTCTGCTGGAACTCGCCCTTTGAGGTCAGCGCCGGCTGGCGAGTTGACGGCTGCCGAAAACCGCTGTTTGCATCGGATCGCGCCGTTCGGCACGGCGTTCGTGCAGGAAACAGGTTTCGGCCATGAAGCTCGCCAATCTGGAGACCTTCGTCCATCTGGCGCGCCTGCGTCATTTCGGACGCACGGCCGCGTTCCTCAACACGACGCAACCGGCGGTGTCCTCGCGCATCGCCGCTCTCGAGCGGGAACTCGGCGTCCAGCTCGTCGTCCGCGAAGGCAGGGCGTTTCACCTGACGCCGGCCGGGCACGAGGCGCTGCGCGTCATCGAAACGATGCTCGGCGATTTCGACAAGCTGAAGCTGGGTTTCACCGATCCTGAGAACATCGCGCTGACGCTGCGCATCGGCGCCATCGACGCCATCGTCCAGACGTGGCTGCCGCGTCTCTACGATCGCCTGCGCCAGACCTATCCCGGCGTGCAGATCGAGATCGTGACGGATTCGACGGTCAACCTGCTCAACCACATGAAGAGCGGCGAATTGGACATCACCTTCTGCCTCGATCCGCTCCTGGAGGAAGGCTACCGCAGCTTCGTGGTGTGCACCTACGCCATGTCCTGGGTCGGCAGTCCCAAAATGGTGGAGAAGGATCGCATCTATACGGTGGCGGAATTGGGCGCGATGCCGCTGATCACCTTTCAGCGCGGCTCGCCGCCCTACCGTATGATCGCACCCTACTTTCAGGACGAGAGCGTGCTCGCCGGGCAATTGTCGAACTCGAATTCTCTCCCGACCATGATCCGCCTCGCCATGGACGGGTTCGGCGTCGCCGCGGTGCCGACCATCGTCGTACAGCGCGAATTGGCGCTGGGGGATCTGGTCTCGGTCAGGGTCAACAAGCCTTTCCCGCCGCTCGCCTTCGTCACGAGCTACCACCCCGTCCCCGGCTCGCTTCTGACCGAGAGGGTCGCCGAACTGGCGCGTCAGACGGCGGCGGCGTTCTGCGCCGAGATCGATCCTGGGCTGGCCTGGGTCGACACGGGCGTTCGATAAAAAAATTCTATCGTTTCGATAGAGAACGATAATTGGACAGCTAAGGTTCCACCTGCGACGTTTTCCGTTCAGAGGCCGCCAATGGGCGGAAAATACGGGAAATATCATGACAAAGCGCCGTCTTTACCTAAAGTTCGTCGAGAAGAATGTTCAGGGCACGATCGAGCTCTATTGGGAGAATGCTCCCGTGACTGCTCAGACGATTTGGGATGCACTTGAAAAGCCGGTGCAGATGCCTGCGGGCCACGCCATGTTCGCCGGCCCTGAAATCATGACCGGCCTTCCCGCCGAGGCGCAGACCTTCGATCCGCTGTCGATCCCGGCCGAGAACCAGACCTGCTTCCCGGTCGCTGGCGAGCTCTTGTGGTTCTACCAGGCCAAGAACCTGATGAAGGGCATGACCGACGAGTTTTGGGAGATCGGCATGTTCTACGACAACGGCGGCCGCATTTTCGGACCCATCGGCTGGACCCCCTGCAACATTTTCGGGCGCATGACGGACGGTCTCGAACAGATCGCCGAGGCGTGCCGCTCCATCCGCATCGAGGGCATCAAGACCGTCGAAATCGGACGCCTCGACTAAGTCACGTCTCCACCGGCAGCACACACCAGAGGGCTCAAACAAAATGGTTGCTAAAGTATCTCAAATCGCCGCGGCGCTTGCGCTTGCAAGCGCCCTTGCGTCGCCCGCCTTCGCCAAGGACAAGCTCGTCATCAACTCGTATGGCGGCGCTTACGAGCAGATTCACCGCAAGCTCGTCATCGAGCCGTTCCAGAAGAAATACGATGTCGACGTGCAGGTCATCACGGCCTATTCGGCCGATGCGTTGGCCCAGTTGCGCGCGCAGAAGGCGGCGCCGCAATACGACGTGATCCACTTCTCCGGCGGACAGGAAGTCGTCGCCGCCCGTGAAGGTCTCATCGCGCCGGTGAAGGCCGAAGAGCTTCCGACGGCGAAGGAGCTGTATCCGTTCGCGACCGAGGGTCTCGCCCGCGGCGAGGGTCCGGTTCACGCCGTCGCGGCTATCGGCCTTCTCTACAACAAGGACAAGGCGCCGAAGAAGCCGACCCGCTGGGCCGACCTCTGGGATCCGGCATACAAGGATCACGTCGTCCTGACCGATCTGTCGAACAGCTACGGCCTTCTCGGCTTTCTCATGCTGAACAAGGTGAAGGGCGGCGACATCAAGAATCCCGATCCCGGCTTCGAGGCGGTGAAGGGTCTTCTGGACAGCGCCGTCGTGGTCTCCACCTCGCCGGAAATGCAGCAGAACTTTGCGCAGAACGACGCCTGGGTCGCGCCCTACGCGCAGGATTATGCCTACACCCTGCGCAAGGCCGGTCTGCCGATCGAGTTCGTTCAGGGAGCCGAGGGAACGCCTGCGGTCTACCTGACGGCCAACCTCGTCGCCAACCGTCCGAACCAGGACCTCGCCAAGAAGTTCATCGACTTCTCGTTGTCGGCTGAAGTGCAGGAAGGCTGGGCGCGCGAGTTGCGTTACTCGCCCACCAACAAGGCGACCAAGCTCGACGACGCGCTCGCCAAGGAAGTCGTCTATGGTGAGCAGGCCGTGTCCGGTCTCATGCGCTTCAACCCGGTCGATGTGGACGCCAACCGCGCGTCGCTCATCGAGCGTTGGAAGAAGCTGATCGCTCGTTGATCTGAAAGGCCGGGGCTCCCTCATGCGCGATCGCATCGAAGATCTTGCCCTCGCGGGCCCCGGCCTCTTCCTTCTCGCGCTCGCGTTCCTTCTCCCGATTGCGGAGATGCTGCGCCTCAGTGTGGTGGGTGCCGACGGTGGATTGACCGTCGAGCACTTCACCCGGTTCCTGACCGACGCCTATTATCTCGGCGTCGTGTGGCGAACGATCTACCTGTCCGTCGTCATCACGCTCATTTGCGCCGTGATCGGTTTCCCGCTCGCCTACGTCATGGCGCGCGTGTCGCCCGCCTTGCGGCTGTGGCTGATCGTGCTGATCATCCTGCCGCTGATGACGAGCGTGGTCGTGCGCACCTTCGGGTGGATGGTGCTGCTCGGACGCGGTGGTCTCGTGCCGTTCACGCTCTGGAAGCTCGGCTTCGTCAACCGCAACTTCACCTTGATGCAGACCGAAGCCGCCATCGTCATCGGCATGGTGCAGGTGCTGCTGCCGTTCACGACCTTGTCCATCCTGGGCGTCGTCATGAAGATCGACCGCCGTCTCGAGGAAGCCTCCCGCACCATGGGCGCCGGATTTCTCGCGACCTTGCGGGTCGTCGTGCTGCCGCTGACGATGCCGGGGATTCTCGCCGGCTCGCTGCTCGCCTTCACCCTGTCCGTCAGCTCCTTCGTCACGCCCTCGCTTCTCGGTGGCGTGCGCCTGCCCGTCATCGCCGGATCGATCTACGAATCCGCGACAAAGACGCTCGAATGGAATTTCGCCGCCGCGCAATCGGTCATTCTTCTCGTCGGCGTGCTGCTGGCGTTGACGCCGTACATCAAACTCTCGGGGCGTCGTCATGGTTAAGGGCGTTCCAGGTTATCTGCGCATTCTCACTTGGGTGTTCGTCGCMGCCACGCTGGTTTTCATTCTCGCGCCGCTGATCGTCGTCGCCGGCGTTTCGGTGTCGGAGAGCCAGTTCATCGCGTTTCCGCCGACCGGCTTCAGCCTGCGCTGGTTCCAGGCGATCTTCGCTTCGCCGGCTTACGTGAACGCCCTCGGCACCAGCCTGAAGCTGGCCGTTCTCGTCACCATCACGGCGACGATCATCGGCGCCGGCGCCGCCATCGCCATTCATCGCGGCCGCTTGCCCGGCTCCGGCGTGCTGGCCGGCCTCTTTCTGTCGCCGCTCATCCTGCCGTCGATCATTTTCGCCATCGGGCTCCTCATGCTGTGGAGCGCGACCTTCGGCCCGGTCTCGTTCTCGGCGCTGTGGATCGGCCACACGGTGATCGCGCTGCCCTACGTGATCCGCACGACGCTCGCGGTGATGGCGGATTCCGATCCGTTTCTCGAAGAGGCGGCGCGCACCATGGGCGCCGGGCGCTGGCAGCGCATTCGCCACGTGGTGTTGCCGCAATGTGCGCCGGGCCTCGCGGCGGGCGCGTTCTTCGCCTTCAACATTTCTTTCGACGAGGCCGTGATCGCGCTATTCCTGCGCACGCCGGATCTCGTGACCCTTCCGATCCAGATCTACAATCAGCTCGAATTCAGCCCCGACCCGACGGTCGCGGCGGTGTCGACGCTGATGATGGGTCTGACGATCCTGCTGATCGCGGTCATCGACCGGCTTCTCGGCATCCAACGCTTCGTCGGGACCTGAAATGGCAAAGCTCGAACTCATCGATATCGTCAAATCGTTCGGCGCGACCAACGTGCTGCACGGCATTTCACTCACCATCGACAGCGGCGAATTCGTCAGCCTGCTCGGCCCGAGCGGATGCGGAAAGACGACGCTCCTGCGCATCATCGCCGGGCTGGAGGGCGTGACGCGCGGCTCCGTGCGCATCGGCGGCACGGACGTGACCGCAGCGCCGCCCGAAGAGCGCGACATCGCCATGATGTTCCAGTCCTATGCGCTGCTGCCGCATATGAGCGTGCGCGACAACATTCGCTTTCCGTTGCGCATGCGCAAACGCGGCACGCGCGCGCAACAGGACGAGCGCGTGCAGGCGGCGCTGGAAACCGTCCAGCTCGCCCACCTCGCCGAGCGGATGCCGCGTCAGCTCTCAGGCGGGCAGCAACAACGCGTGGCGCTGGCGCGCGCCATCGTGTCGGATCCAAAGATCCTTCTCCTCGACGAGCCGCTTTCCAACCTGGATGCGCGCCTGCGCGAGGACATGCAGGTCGAATTGATCGAGCTGCACCGTCGGCTCGGCCTGACGACCGTGTTCGTCACGCACGATCAGGAAGAGGCGCTCGCGATCGCCGACAGACTCGTGGTCATGAACCAGGGCAGCATCGTCCAAGTCGGGACGCCGCGTGAACTCTATGAAGAACCGCGAACCGCTTTCGTTGCCGATTTCATGGGCCGATCGAACTTCTTCGAGGGCCAGGTTTCATCGCCCGGCACTTTCCAGACGCGTTCCGGGCTGATTTTGCATTTCAGCGCAACTGCGCCGACCGGCCGCGCGATCTTTGCCATGCGTCCCGACCGGATAGGATTGCTCCGCGAGAACGAGGCGGCGACGTCTGTCAACATCGTTCCCGGAACGGCTCGCGCGGTTACCTTCCTTGGTCCTATCACCGAAGTCGTCGTCGACTTACCGACCGGCGAGACCGTCATCGTACATGGGCCGACAGCGTCCGACACAATTGCACCCGTCAAAGCGGGTGAATCCATCCGGCTTACATGGCCGGCAGAGGCAAGTCAGGTGCTCGACGCATCCGATTGGCCGACAAGAACGGGAACGCACGGGAACAACGCGGAGGACCATCGATGACATCCAAACACGACACGATATCGAGACGACTTTTCCTAACCGGTACGGGAGCGGCTCTCGGCGCCACGACGCTTGGCTTTCGCCCAGCATTGGCGCAAGGCAAATCCTGTATCGTCGGCACCTGGGGCGGCGATTATCTCAATCTGCTCGAAGCGAATATCGTCAAACCCCTTCTGGCGCCAAAAGGCATTGCGGTGCAATGGGACGTGGCAGGCCAAGGGCCGCGCAAGAACAAGTTGGTGGCGGAGCGTCGCC
>NZ_JBFUKD010000188.1:0-6043 GCF_056401005.1 Microvirga sp. P4_G7
GTTGATCAACCCGGTCTGGCATTTGCATGCCGGCCATCCGCCCGCGCCGGAGCTGATGTCGTCGAGCGAGGGCAATCAACCGAGCGCGACGATTTCCTTCTCCATGCTGCTCAACCTCGTTGCAGTCGCGAATTCCGAAGAACCCGCCGTGCTTTGGGGGTTCATCCGTCGGTATGCGCCGGGCGTATCGCCCGAAACGCATCCTCGTCTCGACAGTTTGGTCAAGCACGCGGTGCGCTACTTCAGGGATTTTGTTAAGCCGCAGAAGGCCTATCGGTTGGCGGACGATGTCGAGGCGGCGTCGTTGCGCAAGCTGAGCGACGCGCTGGTGCCGTTCGAAAAGGGCGAACGCCCTGCGACGGCCGAGGCTATCCAGGAAGAGATCTACAACGTCGGACGCGCCGAACCGCGCTATCAGGACTTCAAGGCGAAAGGCGCCACACCGGAACGACCGGGCGTTTCGATCGAGTGGTTCAACGCCATCTATCAGGTTCTGCTGGGCGAGCCGCGCGGCCCGCGCTTTGGATCCTTCGTCGCTCTCTATGGCGTCAAGGAAACCCGCGCGTTGATCGAAAAGGCCGTTACTGGCGGCCTTGTCCGGGAGCACGAGGCGTTCCTGCGCGATCGGGGGCAGGCGGCCTAGTCGCGAAGGTTGGAGTGAGCGGCTCGGGCCGCTCGCTCCCGTTTGCCGCTATTGGCGGGTCCACATCACCCGACCGATCCAGGCGACGTCCTCGACTGGAAGGACAAGCTCGTCCTGTTCAGCTCCGATCGACGACAATTCGATCGTTTTCGTCGACCGGCGCTTCAGCTCCTTCACGAGGATTTCGCCCTTGCGGGTGCGCACGATGACCCGGTCGCCCTTTCGCATGTTGGCTGTCGGTGAAACGATCACCAGCTCGCCCTCACGGAAATGAGGCTCGAGCTCCCGGCCGACAATCTCGATCGCGAACGCGGCTTCCCCTGCGAAATCGGGAAAGCTCATGTCCTCCCAATGGGGCCCGCTATTTGGGCGGCCGTCCTCGCCGAACAGCTCTTCCCGAGCGGCGCGGTCGCTCCGCACCAACGGGAGGCTCGACCCGTGGAGACTGCTTGCCGGCTCGATGAGGCGCATGAAGTCTTCGAGGCTGGCACCCGTCGCGCGAAGAATCTTGGAGATCGACTCGGTCGATGGCCAACGATCGCGACCTTCAGGACTGGTGCGCTTGGACTTGTTGAAACTCGTGGCATCGAGGCCAGCCTTGCGCGCCAGCCCGGAGGCCGTCATGCCATGGCGTGACGCCAATGCATCGATCGCGGCCCAAACACGCTCATGAGATAACATGGGTTGAACCTTCACAAATGCACAACATCGAAGCAGAACCTCTCAATAGGAAATTAAGGCCGATTGCGTTCGCATCAACTGGGCATTTCACAACGCGACATCTGGTCCACGTTCTGGTTGCCCCTGGACCGCGTCCCGGCTACTCAAAAAGGATGACCCTCATCTTCAAAATTTGTCCCCGTGCGCTCTGGCAGCAGGCAGAAAAGGCCGGCTCATTTGCAGGGGCGCCCGTGGATCTGGAGGATGGATTCATCCATTTCTCGACGGCGTCCCAATTGCGCGAAACCGCTCAAAAACACTTTGCTGGACAAGGAGATCTGGTTCTTGTCGCAGCGCGTGAGGATCGGTTGGGCGGATCCTTGCGGTATGRGCCGTCGCGCGGCGGAGCGTTGTTTCCGCATCTCTATTGTGTCTTTTCCATGACGGCGGTCGCCTGGGTCAAACCACTACCCCTTGGGGATGATGGCCATCATATTTTTCCGGACCTCTCCGAATGATCGGTTCCCTGTTTCCCCTGGCGAAGCCTTTCCTTCACGCGCTCGATCCGGAAACGGCGCATCGGGTGACCATCCGGGGATTGTCCCTGCTGCCGGTCGTACCGCCGAGGTCCGACGAAGCCTCCCTTGCAGTCGAGGCCTTCGGTCGACGTTTTCCGAATCCGATCGGCCTCGCGGCCGGTTTCGACAAGCAATGCGAAGTGCCCGACCAATTGCTTGGGCTCGGCTTCGGCTTCGTCGAATTGGGTGGTGTCACGCCCAACCCGCAAATTGGCAATCCGCGTCCGCGCGTCTTTCGCCTGGAGCGGGACGGAGCCATCATCAACCGGTTCGGGCTCAACAGCGACGGTCTCGCAGTGGCGCGTGAACGCCTCTCGCATCGCAGAGGCCGGCCCGGCATTGTCGGCGTCAATATCGGCGCCAACAAAGAGACCGAGGATCGCCTCGGCGACTATGTGCGATGCATCGAGGGCCTGTGCGGCCTCGTCGATTTCCTCACGATCAACGTCTCCTCTCCCAATACACCGGGCCTGCGCGACTTGCAGGGTGAGGCGTTCCTCGATGATCTTCTCGCCCGTTGCATCGAGGCGCGCGACCAAGCTGAAACGACTGGACGCCAGAAGACCGCCATCCTGCTGAAGATCGCGCCTGACATCTCCCTCGACGCGTTGGATGCCATTGTCGCCACCATCCTCAAGCGTAAAGTCGATGCGCTCATCGTGTCGAACACGACCATCGCGAGGCCGGCCGCTCTCCAAGAACGCGCGCTCGCCGGCGAAACCGGAGGCTTGTCGGGTCGACCGCT
This sequence comes from Microvirga sp. P4_G7, assembly GCF_056401005.1. Lineage (NCBI taxonomy): Bacteria > Pseudomonadati > Pseudomonadota > Alphaproteobacteria > Hyphomicrobiales > Methylobacteriaceae > Microvirga > Microvirga sp. P4_G7. Next base: position 2,627 of record NZ_JBFUKD010000188.1, read on the forward strand.
GTTCGGGCCGTCGACGAAAATGCTCGCCCAGACGTACCTCAGAACCGGTCGGTCGATCCCGCTCATCGGCGTCGGCGGTATCGATTCCGCGCAGGCGGCCTGGACCAAGATAAGGGCCGGCGCCACCCTGGTTCAACTGTATTCCGCCCTTGTGTATCAAGGGCCGGGGCTGATCGATGAGATCAAGCGGGGACTTGCCGAACGGTTGCGCGGCACTGGAGAAACACTTGACGCCCAAATTGGCCGCGATGCGTCCGATTTGGCCGAGTGAATGCGAACCTACCTCTAAGGAGTAGGTGCATTCGGCGGCGACACCTCAAGTGACCATGAAAAGGACACTTGGCACGACAAAGAAGGAAAGCTTAAGTTTTCGAACGGAACCAGTATTGGTTCCTGAGCGGTCGCTCTTGGCGAGGTGCACGACGTTGTTACGTAAGCTCCGCAACCGCATGAAGGTCGGCCACGACCGCGTCGAGTGGGGACTCGCAGCGTTCATTGCGCTTGCCGTCGTCGTCGTCGAATGGCGGATGGGGCTTCTCGTGAAGACCTATTTCTTTACGGTCGAGCATCAGGATTGGTATCTCGACCGTATCTTTCTTGCGTCGTTCGCGGCGTGTGTCGCCTTGGCGTTTCTAGGCGTCAGGCGATCGTTTCGGCTGCGCCGGGAAATCCGCCGCAGGGTCGCGGCCGAGCAGACCGCGCAGACATTGGCGAATTACGATCCACTGACCGGCTTGGCGAACCGGACGAAATTCATCGAGGAGCTGGCAGAGGCCGTTCTGCGGGCGAAGACCTACAACACGTCGGCCGCAGTCCTGTTGATCGATCTCGACCGCTTCAAATCCATCAACGAGCTTTATGGACATAGTGCCGGTGACAAGGTCTTGACCGAAATCGCCGGCCGGCTGCGACGCGTCTTGCGCGCCGGGGACAGCGTCGCACGGATCGGAGGCGACGAGTTCGCCCTCACAGTATCGGTCAATTTCGACGACGACATTCCGGTGCGTGTGGCGCAGCGCGTCATCAACACGGTGGTCCAACCGATTCTGCTCGGCAATGCGCGTGTCGAGGTGAGCGTCGCCGTCGGGATCGCCCTTTGTCCGTCCGACGGTACGGATCCGAACGGATTGCTCCACGCCGCCGAACGCGCCATGGACCGGGCACGAGGCGAGGGGCGCGGGAAGTATCGCTTCTTCGAAGAAGGAATGGACGAGCAATTGCGCGCCCGCGCGCTCGTCGAGCAGGAACTCAAATCGGCGGCCAGCAGCGATCAGATCCGGCCCTATTACCAACCGATCGTCGAACTCGCGACAGGCGTCATTTCAGGGTTCGAGATTCTCGCCCGATGGCATCATCCCGACCACGGCATTCTACCGCCCGCCGCCTTCATCCCCATCGCCGAGGATACCGGGCAGATTTCGGGCCTATCTTACCGACTGCTTCAGCGCGCTTGCGAGGAGACGAAGTCGTGGCCTTACCATCTCACGCTTTCGCTCAATATCGCGCCCTGCCAGCTCGAAGAGCGAAGCCTGCCCCACGAGATCCTGAAGGTTCTGCGCGAGACCGACTTCGATCCGAGCCGCCTGATCATCGAGGTGACGGAAGCCGCACTCATCAAGAATTTGGACATCGCGCGGGATGGTCTCGAGATCCTCAAGCGAGAGGGCGTGCGGATCGAACTCGACGATTTCGGCATCGGCTATTCGAGCCTTTATCACCTGCGTGAATTATCCTTCGACGCGATCAAGATCGATCGCTCTTTCATTCAATCGTTGCGGCAGGGTGAGGAGAACAAGCGGATCCTCGCCGCCATCATCAATCTCGGACACACGCTCAATCTGTCCACCGTGGCGGAAGGGATCGAGGACGAGAGCGACTTCGCTCTTTTGTCGGGGCTGGGATGTCAGTACGGGCAGGGGCATTTCTTTGGAAAGCCACTTCCCGCCCACGAAGCTGAATTGCTCGTCACCGAGCGGCCAGCCCTCGTCAAGCGGAACTGACATTCAACGCTTCGTCTCTCTTGCGGCGAAACGTGCTGCGGGTGAGGGACGGATAGAGCGCGGCCTGCGCGATGCCTCTCGCCCCGAGGAACGTCAACAATCCGATCCAAAGACCGGTATTGCCGAGGTCCTGCATGAAAAACAGGGCAATGCTAAAGAGCGCAAAGGCAAGGAGCATGAGATTGCGCATGGCGACGGTCCAGGTCGCGCCTGCGTAGATCCCGTCATACGCGAAGGCGACAGCACCCACGAGCGGCGTGAGCGCCGCGAAGATCAAGAACTGCTTCGCGGCGAGGCGCACCTCGGGATTGGTCGAAACGAAATCGATGATCCAGTCTCCGCCAAGGACGAAGCACATGGAAACGGCGAGCCCGAAGCCGAGGCTCCACCCGAGGCACACCGAAACTGCCCGCCTGAAGCTACGCTCGTCTCTTGCGCCGACGCTTTGGCCGCACAAGGTCTCGGCGGCCGTCGCAAAACCGTCCAGGAAATAGCCGCCGATGAGGAACATGTTGTACAAAACCGCATTGGCGGCGAGCGTCACGTCCCCCGTACGGGCACCAAGAGCCGTAAAGACGGCAAAGGCGAGAATGAGGGCGACGTTACGGATCATGATGTCCCGGTTCATCGCCAGCGTCTGGAGCATCGCCACCCTGTCGAAGATTTCCCGTCGCGCAATGACGAACGGATTGGACCCGAGCCGGCGCAGCACAAGGATCCCGAGCCCAACCCCAAAGATCTCGGCGATGGCCGTACCGATGGCGGCTCCTGCGACGCCATACGCGAAACCGAGCACGAGCGTGGATGTCAGAATGATATTCGCGACGTTGATCGCCACTTGAAGGAGCAGGCCGAGATCTGTGCGTCCCCGGCCCAGTGTCGACCCGAGAATGGCATAGTTCGCCAGCGCGAATGGAGCCGACCAGATCCGCAAATAGAAATACGTTGCCAATGCGTCAGTGACCGCGCTGCTGGCCCCCGCGAGCGTGAAGGCGATGGTCCCGATCGGCCATTGCAGGAGGATGATGGCGAGGCCCGAGGCGACGGCCACGGTGAGTGCACGCGCCAATGTCCGGTCGATTTCACGGCGGTCGCCCGCACCCACGGCCTGGGCCGTCAACCCGGCGGTCGCCATCCGCAGGGAGCCAAAGCTCCACAATACGAAGTCGAAGATCACTGCGCCCAGGGCGACAGCACCGAGAAGCGCGGCCTCGCCTAGGCGTCCGATCACGATGGCGTCGACAAGTCCCAGAAGCGGGGTCGTCACGTGCGACAACGTCATCGGGAGGGCAAGTGCCAGTACGCGACCGTGTGTGATCGCGAGGCGACGTGGGGACGACAGGTCGTCCATTCTCATTTCCGGTCGAAAAGGCGGACGATGAACCAGAGCGGAACCACGATGACGGCGCCATAAAGC
>NZ_JBFUKD010000189.1:0-6032 GCF_056401005.1 Microvirga sp. P4_G7
GCATGCAGGTCGAAGACATCGCGTTCCTCAAAACATCATTCCCGTGCTCGTCTCCACACGAGCGGGACGGACACTACATTGAGTTCGTCGTTCGATAGTCCTAATCAGCTCCCATTCCGAGGAGGAAAACAGGTATGCAACTCGCGACTCCAAACGAGGTCGTCGGCTTTTGGCGGGAGGCCGGTCCCGAACGGTGGTTCACGAAGGACTCCGCTTTCGACCAGACTTGTCGCGATCGCTTTCTTCCCACCTATGAAGCCGCCGCGCGGGGTGACCTCGACGAGTGGGAACTCGCTCCAGAGGGTTCCCTTGCCCTCATCCTCCTTCTCGATCAATTTCCCCGAAACATGTTTCGGGGACGCCGCGACGTCTACAGGACCGATCCCGCGGCCCTTCTCGCCGCCGACAGGGCCATCGAAAAGGGCCACGACACTCAGGTGGCGCCCGAGCTGCGACGCTTCTTCTACCTGCCCTTCATGCATTCCGAGAGCCTGAGACATCAGGAACGCTCGGTCAGCCTCAATGAAAAGCTCGGCGACGCGGATCTCATCAAGTGGGCGCATCATCACCATGACATCGTCAGTCGTTTCGGCCGCTTCCCTCATCGAAATGACCTTCTCCGGCGAGAAAGCACGCCGGAAGAAATCGCCTTCCTCGAGGATGACGGCTTCACCGGCTGACGCTCACATGCCTTCGGCGCCGCGCGCCATGGCGGCAACGCCGGTGCGCGAGACTTCCACCAGACCGACCGCCGTCATCAACTTGATGAACCGCTCGACCTCATCCGTCGCCCCGGTCATTTCAAACACGAAAGACGTCAGCGTGGCGTCGAGGGTGCGCGCTTCGAAAGCCGAGGCCAGCCGCATCGCTTCGACCCGGTGATCGCCCTTGCCGACCACCTTCACCAGGCAAAGCTCGCGTTCGATCACTTCGCCCATGACCGTCAGGTCGACGACGCGATGCACCGGAACAAGCCGCTCGAGTTGGCTCTTGATCTGCTCGAGCGTGCTGGCGGTGCCGTTGGTCACGATCGTGATGCGCGAAATATGCGCCTCGTGTTCGGTTTCGGTGACGGTCAAGCTTTCGATGTTGTACCCACGCCCGGAGAAGAGGCCGGCGATACGGGCAAGGACTCCGGGCTCGTTGTCGACGACCACCGCGAGCGTGTGGCGGTTGCTGGTCTCGATGCGGGTCGGGTCGGGATAATGTGTGCTCATCTTGGTCATGGCTCTTTCGTCCTGGACGTATTCAGGCGTTAGGCGGTCTGCCGAAGAACGGCGATCGGCGGTTCGTCGACTTCGTCGTTCTCTACAATCCAAGTTTCTTTCAAGGCGGCGTCCCGCCATTCCTGAAGCGCGGGTAACGCCAAGATCGTATCAGCGTAAGTCCGGGTCATCGGATCGAGGGCGATGGAATAAGTGTCGAGCCGCGTAACGAGCGGTGCGTACATCGCATCCGCGCCAGAAAACGCGCCGAACAGAAATGGACCGCCCTGGCCGAAACCACCGCGCGCCTGCCGAACGATTTCGCCGAAACGCGCGACGTCGCGCGCAGCCGCTTCGCCCCGATTTTTTGGTGCGTATTGTTTGCCGAGATTCATGGGGCAGACCGCGCGTAGTCCCATGAACCCTGCATGCATCTCAGCCGAGATCGAGCGAGCGAGCGCCCGCGCCTTCAAATCCTGCGGCCAGACCGGCGCGTCGAATGCGTCGGCGACGTATTCCATGATCGCGATGGTTTCGAACACCGTCGTGTCGCCGTCGATCAGAACGGGCACGCGTCCGGCGGACGAGTACTTTGCGATCCGCGCCGCGGTGTCTGGCGTGTCGAGCGGAATGACGACCTCGTCGAAGGCGATGCCGAGCTGCTTCAAGAGCAGCCACGAGCGTAACGACCACGACGAGTAGAGCTTATTGGCGATCACGAGGGTGGGGGTGGGCATGATTAGGTTCCTTTCCCCTCTTCCATTTGGAAAAGGGGATCTCGTGCTTCGTTAGACCAGCATCTTGCCCTTCTCGTCGATGACGGAACCGATATCGACTCCCCCTTCGCCGAGATAGTCGTTGAGCAACATCTCGTTATGGGCCTTGCCCGATGGGATCATCGGGAAGCAGTTTTCGGTCTTGTCCACCAGGCAATCGAAGATCACGGGGCGATCGACGTTGATCATCTGGGTGATGGCCGCGTCGAGATCGGCGGGCTTGTCGCAGMGAATACCGACACCGCCATAGGCCTCGGCGAGTTTGACGAAATCGGGCAGCGATTCCGAATAGGTGTGCGAATAGCGGCCGCCATGCAGCAATTGCTGCCACTGGCGCACCATCCCCATATACTCGTTGTTGAGGATGAAGACCTTGATCGGCAGGTTGTATTGCAGCGCCGTCGACATTTCCTGCAGCATCATCTGGATCGACGCTTCGCCGGCGATGTCGATAACGAGCGCGTCAGGATGCGCGAGCTGCGCACCGACCGCCGCCGGTAGGCCGTATCCCATGGTGCCGTGACCGCCGGATGTCATCCACCGGTTCGGCTCTTCGAACTTGAAGTACTGCGCGGCCCACATCTGGTGCTGGCCGACCTCGGTCGTGACGTACGTTTCGCGATGCTTCGTGAGCTCGTAGAGACGCTCGATGGCGTATTGCGGTTTGATCGTCTCGGTCGAGTTGCGGTAGGCGAGGCAATTGCGCGCGCGCCAACCTTCGATCTTGCCCCACCAATCCTTCTGAGCGGCCCTGTCCACTTGCACGGCGTTCTGCCGCCACAGACGGACCATGTCTTCGAGCACGTGCGCGCAATCTCCCACGATCGGGATGTCGACCGAGACGTTCTTGTTGATCGAGGAAGGATCGATATCGACGTGGATCCGCTTGGAATAAGGCGCGAACGCATCGAGACGTCCGGTGATGCGGTCGTCGAAGCGCGCGCCGATGTTGATCATGACGTCGCAATCGTGCATCGCGAGATTGGACTCGTAGGTGCCGTGCATGCCGACCATGCCGAGGAACTGCTTGTCGGATGCCGGGAAGGCGCCGAGGCCCATCAAAGTCGATGTGATAGGAAAGCCTGTGATATGGACGAGCTCGCGAAGCAGCGCCGAAGCGTGCGGGCCCGAATTGACGACACCGCCGCCCGTGTAGAACACTGGCCGCTTGGCGTTCGCCATCAAGTCGATCGCGGCTTTGATCTTGTTCATGTCGCCCTTGACGGTCGGGCGATAGGTCTTGTGCTGATTGTTCGTCGGGCGCGCATATTGGCCCATCTTGAACTGGATGTCCTTGGGCAGATCGACCACGACCGGACCCGGGCGACCGTTCGACGCGACGTAGAATGCCTCATGCAGAATGCGCGGCAGATCCTCGATCGATTTCACGAGATAATTGTGCTTCGTGCAATGGCGCGTGATGCCGACCGTGTCGCATTCCTGGAAGGCGTCGGAACCGATCAGATGCGTCGGGACCTGACCGGTGATGCACACGAGCGGGATGGAATCCATCATCGCGTCGGCAAGGCCGGTCACCGCATTGGTCGCGCCCGGACCCGACGTCACCAGCACCACACCGACCTTGCCGGATGAACGCGCATAGCCTTCCGCCGCATGAACCGCGCCCTGCTCGTGCCGCACGAGGACGTGGTTGATGGTCTCCTGATGGAACAGGGCATCGTAGATCGGAAGGACGGCGCCGCCGGGATAGCCGAAGATATGTTCGACACCCTGGTCTTGGAGAGCTCGGATCACCATTTCGGCGCCGGTCATCGTCTCGCTCATGTCACTCGCTCCGTCGGATCTGTCTTAGGTCGTCTAAGGGCTGGATTTCTGGGTTCTCAAGGAATTTAGGCAATAAAAAAGGCCCCTGAGGGGGCCTGTGCGCCATCGCCGGACCTGCGGGGGTTATCCCCGCTCCGTCGATGGCGTTCGTACTACGAGAATAAGCTTGCGCATTGTTGCCGCTCTCGGATCAAAAGTTGCGCAAACGCTAACCGATCGGATTCATTCGGTCAAGCGCGTTCGAAAGGCAACGCTGCCGAACTTGGCGGAATAAGGCCGAGCTTCTATCTTCTCCCTCGCCCGTCTCTGAGGCTGGCGTTTCGACCACGAGCATCATGAGCGATATCATTTCCTCCACCGGCACGCCTGTCAAAGGCCAGCGCATCACGGCCCGCGCGCTCCTCCTCGGCGATCGCCTCGATGTGGCCGGGCTCGAACGGAGCGATGTCCTGTCCGTCGCTCCCCTCGCCTTTCGGGCCGGCCAGGAGGGCTTCGTCGCCCTGTTCCGTTACGGCGTCGCCGTTCTGGTGGGCCTGACGCCCCTTGAGGAGGATGAGGTGATCCGCTCGCTCCGGCAGAGGATCGTCGGGGAATTCGCGCGGCACGAAGAGGAGACCGCGATCATCGAATTGTCGCCGGACAAGGACGATCAGATCCCCGCCGGCGGTCCCATCTTGCTGAAGGACCTCTCGACCGAGCGTCTCGTCGTGATCGCCGATGCCCTGTCCAAGAGCGCATCGCTCGCCCGCGACGAGCGCGAGGCGTCGGCCTTCTTCGATGTCGTCGATCCCTTCGCGCGCCATCTCGCCGAAAAGGGACGCCGTCCGGCCGGGCGGCGCGAGATCCTCAAGCATGTCGGGCACGCGCTCCTGGTCCGCCAGCGCATCTCCGGCCGTGTGGCCGTAGAGGAAAAGCCCGACGTCCTCTGGGACCGTCCCGATCTCGAGCGCCTCTATGCGCGCCTGGAGGACGAGTACGAACTGAAGGAGCGCGCCGTCTCCCTGCACAGCAAGCTCGAAGTCATCGGCGACACTGCGCAGACACTGACGGACCTGATCGACACCGAACGCTCACTGCGCCTGGAATTGATCATCGTGCTGCTGATCGTCTTCGAGATCTTCATCTCGTTCTATCAAATCTTCATCGCCGGCACGGCCCATTGAACGCCTCGATCGCCGTCGCGTAGCCGGCCTCGGGAGCGACGAAGGGCCAATCCGAAAGCTGGTGGCGGAACCAGGTGAATTGGCGCTTCGCATAGCGCCGTGTGTCGCTCTGACCCTTGGTGATGGCTTCTGCGAGAGAAATTTCACCCCGCAGATGAGCGAGCAAGCCCGGCACGCCGTGCGCCCTCATGGCGGGCAGCATCGGATCGAGCTGCCGCGCACCCAGATGGCGCACCTCGTCGAGTGCGCCGCAATCCATCATGGCGATGAAGCGCTCATCGATGCGACGGCGCAGCACGTCGCGCTCGGGCGCCAAGAACAGTTTGAGGACGTCGAGCCCATGCAAGGGGCCGGGCCTGCGGTCGCCGTGAAAAGAGACCAGCGGCCGGCCTGTCGCGGCGAAAATCTCCAGCGCCCGCATCGTGCGCATCCGGTCCGACGGCCGCACGGTCGCCGCCGTCTGCGGATCTCGATCCGAGAGGATACGATGGAGGTCGGGCGTCTCGACGTCTTCGGATTCGACACGAATGGCCTCGCGAACGTCGTCGGGAACCGTCGGGATATCCGAAAGCCCTTCCGTGAGCGCTTTGAAATAGAGACCGGTTCCGCCGACGAAGATCGGCAATTGCTTGCCCCGCAACGCCTCCAGAACGGCGCTGGCGTCGGTCACATAACGCCCGACTGAAAAGTTGATGGCCGCATCCACGTGGCCGTAGAGTCGGTGCGGCGCAAGCGTCTCATCCTCGGTCGTCGGCCGCGCGGTGATGACGCGCAGATCCCGGTAGACCTGCATGGAATCGGCATTGATCACCACGCCGTCGAAAGCTTGCGCCAATTTGATGGCCAGTGCCGACTTGCCTGACGCCGTCGGGCCTGCGATGAGAACCGCGCCGAACCGATCGTTTCTCAAGCTCCGGTCCCCACGATGGCGATGTCCCATTCTTTCGTTGCGACGCTCGTCGCCAATCCGCTTCAGCCGCAAGTGACGGACAACGTCCTCGTCACCGCTGTCGCCGCTCTCGGACAAAAGACGGAACGAACCGTTCTGGCAAGAGGCATCGCCGCCGACCTGTACTTCTCACAGGGAACGGACGGGGCCGAAA
>NZ_JBFUKD010000190.1:0-6023 GCF_056401005.1 Microvirga sp. P4_G7
GTCAGGGTCTTACCCGTACCGGGAGGGCCGACGAGAAGGACGCCGCGCGGAATGCGGCCGCCGAGACGCTGGAACTTCTGCGGGTCGCGCAGGAACTCCACGATCTCCTGCAGATCTTCCTTTGCCTCGTCGACGCCAGCGACGTCGTCGAACGTGACGCGTCCGTGCGCCTCCGTCAGAAGCTTCGCCTTCGACTTGCCGAAACCCATGGCACGTCCCGCGCCGTTCTGCATTTGGCGCGACAGGAAGACCCACGCGCCGATGAACAGGGCGATCGGCAGAATGTTCATGAGCACCGCGATGAACCACGGCGTCGAATCCGACTGCGGACGCGCGGTGATCTGCACGCCCTTCTGCTGCAGCTTGGAGACCAGCATCGGGTCGCTCGGCGCGTAGGTGGTGAACGTGCGGCCATCGGTGTACGTGCCGCTGATCTCGGGACCGGAGATCACGACGTTCGTGATCCGCCCTGAATCAGCATCCGAGAGGAGCTGGCTATAAGCGATGTCGCTACCACCTCCCCGGTGGCCCGGGCTCTGAAAGAGCGTCACGAGCGCCAGAACGAGAAGGAAAATGACGACCCACAAGGCGAAGTTGCGGAAATTGGGATTCATCGGATCAGGTCTGCCCCAAGGCGGGATGGTGCGCGAGGAATAGTTCCCCACGCGGCTTAGTTCAATGTAGGGATGCGATACCTAATTGCCAAGGGAATGCGGCGTGCATGCGGCACGAACTGCATTGGTGGCTAAAAGAATTGGCTAACGGCCCCGGCGACGGGGTGGTTCGGCTTGCGCGGTCAATCGTCCGTCGGGCCGAAGGTCGAGGAGCGTGCCACCGATCGTCAAGCGAAGAGCGGCCTTCGCCGCAAGCGCCGTGCGAATACGTTCGAGGCAGGTTTCGAGCCGATCGAGCCGCCGGTGATCCGCCTCGAGGGAGCCCTGATCAAGAAGCCGTTCGAGCACTCTCAGGGCGATCTCGAACGGCTCCTCCCCGAGGACGACGCCCTGAAAAGTCCCCGCCGACCAACCGCGAGCAAACGCCTCGTCCGCCTTGATAGAAAGCGCTTCGTTCGTCCGTTCGGCCCGCTTTGCGAGCCGGGCCAGGGTTTGCGCCGTCAGGCCCTCGGCGGCTAAAAGTGGCATGAGTTTGCGCCACCTCACCCGCGTATATGCCTCGTCGGCGTTCGATGGGTCCGTGACGAAGGACCATCCTTCCGTCTCGCAATGGGCGACCAGTGTGGCCTTGTCCTGGTCGAGCAGAGGACGCACCAGGTGGACCCCGTCGAGATCGCGCATCACCCGCATGCCGGACAATCCGGCAAGGCCCGAGCCCCGTGCGAGCCGCATCAAAAGTGTCTCGGCCTGATCATCCCGCGTATGCGCCGTTACGATATGGGAGGCGCCGACCTCGCGGGCCAACGCGGACAGGAGGTGATAACGCGCATCTCGCGCTGCCTCCTGCAGCCCCTTGTCAGGCTTTGCCTCCTCCCAGGCGAGTATGCGATGCGTCAGTCCCAGGCGCTCCGCCGCAACCGCGACGAACCGCGCCTCTGCGGCGGCTTCAGGACGAAGACCGTGATCGACCGTCGCCACGACGATCGGCGGACGCTTCGCCGGCTCCCAGAGGGCCAGCAGATGCATGAGCGTCATCGAATCCGGACCGCCCGAGACGGCGGCAACAATTCCGGCGGCATCACTGAGGGACGTGAAAAGCTTGGCGGGGTCGAGCGCTGGTACCGGTGTGTCAGGGGGAGCGGTCATTCCCGATCGGGACGTGTCAGGAACACTTGGCGCGCTTCTGCTCGCGCTCGGAACCCTGCCGGACGTTGGCCGGAGCCTGCGGGTATTTGCGGTCGAGTTCGCCGAATACGGCGCAGGCGCGGTCCTTTGCGCCCAGCGCGTTGAGGGACACGCCCAGCTTCAGCAAGGCGTCGGGCGCCCGAGGAGCGTTCGGATGATCGGCCGAGACGTTGAGGAATTGCTCGGCCGCTTCGCGATATCGGCTGCGCTGCAGATAGCTCTCGCCGAGCCAGAATGTCGCCTCGGGCACCAGCCTGTCGCGGGGATTGGACTGGATGAAGCGGCGCAACCCCATTTCCGCCTGCTCGAACTGGCGCTGGTTGAAATAGCCGATCGCCGTCTCGTAATCGGACCGCGGGTCGCTGCTGCTCGCAGCAGCGACGCTCGGCCCTTGACGGGTGGCAGGGGCGGATGGACTGACGACAGGGGCGGCAAGGGGGCCCGCTCGGCCGGTCTGGCTGAGGTCGAGCGGACCGTTGCCGGCGCCCGCTTCGTCCTGCTCGATGATGTCACCGATCCCAGCGAGGCTGCCACCTGGCAGCGGCATGGGCTGGCCGACCTCCGCTGAGGCCAAGGGTGCGGAGGGTGCGGTGGCTCCCAGTGGACGCGGCGCTCCCGGGGCATCCATGGCGTCACCGGGATCGAAGACGTCGCTGCGCTTCTGCGGCTGCGTAGGGCGCACCGGAGTGGTGGTGGGCGACGATTTGGGTCCGCCACCGCCGCGGCTGTCCTGGAAGCGGAAATCCACGTCCTCCTGGAACTTGCGCAGTTGGTCCTTGAGCTGTCGGTTTTCGTATTGGAGCTGCTCGACTTGACCCGACAATTGTCGGAACTGGTTCTCGAGACGGTTGAGGCGAACGATCGCGTCAGCCGCATCCTGCGCGAATGCGGGAGCCGACAGGGCGATCGTACAGGCTAGAAGAGCGAGAAAGCGGCGAAACATCGGATGATACCAGTTGGTCTGAGCGACCGTGCCGATAACACATAAGCGCCGCCACGGCGAGAATGTGGCGACGCTTGTCGTCTTGGCCATAAATTCCGGCCTTGTCCTTTACGAACCGGCGCGGGTGTCCAGAACGGTGACCGCGCGGCGGTTCTGCGACCAGCAGGAGATGTCGTTGCAGACAGCGACCGGGCGCTCCTTACCGTAGGAAACTACCCGGACGCGCGAAGCCTGAATGCCGCGCGAGATCAGGTAATCGTGAACGGTCTGGGCGCGGCGGGCGCTGAGCGAGAAATTGTATTCGCGCGTACCGCGTTCGTCGGCATGGCCTTCGATCACGAAGGAATAGTTTGGATAGCGGGTCAGCCACTGGGCCTGCTTGTCGAGAGTGGCGACGGCGGTCGGGGTCAGGTCCGTCGCGTCGGTTTCGAAGAACACGCGGTCGCCCACGTTGACGACGAAATCCTGCGCGCTTCCTGGCGTGCCGGCGCCGCCGGCTCCGAAGCCTCCGGCCCCATCGGCCATTCCATCTTTGTTGGACGAACACGCCGCCGCCCCGAGGGCGAGGACGATTGCAGCGGCAAATTTGACGGCGCGCAACGTCATCATGGGCAATACTCCTTACACACGTCTGTCGAACGTTGTGTTTTCTATAGCGGTCGATGGTTAAGGGAGGGTTCCGTCAACCTTTATGAGAGGTTGAGAAAGAGGGTGAATCACGCCCCGGCCGCGAATCCTGGGCTTACGGTTAATCGAGCGTGAATAAGGCGAAGACTTGGCCGTGGACGTCGCTCACAAGCGTGATCCCCAGCTCCCTTCGGCACGGGGAATAGGATAGATTGTGCCCAGCGACGCAGCCAAAGCTGACCCCAACGCGTTGTAAAAGGATGGACGACACGCAATCCTGGTTCACACCCTTCGTCGCGCCCACCCCGGGCTCCACCTCCACCGACGTCCGGTTGGAACGTGCGTTCGCGCGGATTGCCGACAGCGATCCACGCGGCGGGAACGCCGTGCGCGTTCTACGCGACGCGCAGCAAAACTACCCGGCCTGGCTCGAAGCGCTCGAAGGAGCCCAAAGGGTCATTCATTTCGAGAACTACATCGTCGCCGATGACCGCACCGGCCGGAACTTCGCCAAAGTTCTGATGGAGCGCGCCCGCGCCGGCGTCCGGGTGCGGCTTCTGTACGACTGGCTCGGCTCCTACGGCCGCGCCTCGAGGCGCTATTGGGAGGACCTGCGCGCGGCAGGCGTCGAGGTTCGGGTCTTCAATCCCCTTCGGCTGACCAATCCGTACTTCGTCAGACGCGATCACCGAAAACTGATCACCGTCGACGGGCGAATCGGATTTGTGTCGGGTCTTTGCATCGATGACAGCTGGGAAGGCGGACCGGGCGGGGATCCCTGGCGCGACACGGGGTTGTCGCTGGAGGGTCCCATCGTCGCCGATCTCGATGCGGCCTTCGCGGAAAGCTGGGCCTTCGCCGGACCGCCGCTCAAACGCGACGCATCATTCGATGCGAACAGCGTCCCCAGCGTCGGAACGGCGAATGCTCAGGTGATCCGGGGCAAGCCGGGCATGTTCCGAACCTACCGTTTCGACCAGTTCATCGCCGCGACGGCGAAACGTAATCTGTGGATCACCGATGCCTATCTGGTCGCAACGACGGCCTACGTCCAGGCCCTCGGCGAGGCCGCGCAGGACGGCGTCGATGTACGGCTCCTCGTCCCGGGGTCGACCGATGTGACCGTGCTCCAGCCTGTCGTCCGCGCTGGCTACCGGTCGCTGATCGAGGCCGGCGTACGGGTGTTCGAGTGGAACGGAGCCATGTTGCACGCCAAGACGGCGGTCGTGGACGGGCGATGGACCCGCGTCGGCTCGACCAATCTCAACTTGGCGAGCTGGGCGACGAACTGGGAGCTCGACGTGGTCGTCGAGGACACGGGCGTCGCCGAGGCTATGGAGGCGATGTACTTGGAGGACCTGTCGAAGGCGACCGAAGTCGTTCCCGGGATCGTCAGCCGCCGCCGCATGGCGCGCAATCTGCGCGCGCGCAGCTCGTTCCGCCGCCGGCGCGGCAGCATGGGACGCCTCGCCGCCGGCGCGGTGGCCCTCGGCTCCAGCCTCGGACGGGGCGCCGGAGGCCTTCGCTCGCTCAACGCGACGGAGGCGAGCAGCCTCGGCACCATCGGACTCGCGCTCCTGTGTCTCTCGGCTCTCATCGCTTTCTTTCCACCCCTGGTGATTGCGCCGCTGGTCATCATTCTGGGGTGGTTCGGCGTCGCTTTCCTGATCAGGTCGGTTCGTCTCAAGCAGCGCATTCGGATCATCCGACGTCGGCTCGATCGTCGCCGAAAGCTCGCGAATTTGGACAGAAGCAAATTTTCCTCTCGACCGCCGTGAAACTTCCGGCCAAGCTTAACGTTGGGGTAATACCTGCAGGCGCGGGAACCGTGCGTGCAACCACGGAGACGAACCATGACGAGCGGCGCTACCAATCCATTCCCGGCTTCCGACCAGACCAGAGCCATGAGCGCGATCCTGGCTGAAAACTGGTGGGCCATCGCGCTTCGCGGCGTGTTTGCTATCCTCTTCGCGCTGATCGCCCTCTTCCTGCCCGGCGCGACGATCCTGTCCCTTGTGCTGTTCTTCTCGGCCTACATGCTCGTGGACGGCGTCTTCGGCATCGTATCCGCCATCCGGGCCGCGCGGCAGGGACAACGTTGGGGCCTCCTCGTTCTCGAGGGTATCGTCGACATTCTCGTCGGTGTGATCGCCTTTTCCTGGCCCGGACTGACGGTCTTGTTCTTCGTCACCCTGATGGCGGTGTGGTCCCTCGTGACCGGTATCCTGATGATCGTGGCGGCCTTCAAACTCCACGCGGAATACGGCAAGGGCTGGCTGATCTTCAGCGGCATCGTCTCCGTGCTGTTCGGCATCGCGCTCCTGATAGCCCCGCTGATCGGCGCCGTGGTGCTGACCTGGTGGCTCGGCGCGTACGCCATGGTCTTCGGCATCTCGCTGCTGGTCCTCGCCTTCAAACTGAAGAGCCACAAGGGTGAGGTCGCCGCCGCCTAGTTCCAGGCGCGCGAATTGAGACCGTAGAACGACAGGGCGCCCTCCAGAAGGGCGCCTTGAGTTTTGGACCATTTGCACAAGCGTTCTGAGCGTGCTTCAGGGCGCGTTCCCTGGAGGACATTCCTCAGCATGAGGAAGCTCCAGCCCTGCCTCGATCTTACATTCAACAACGGTCCTTCATCTGTCGAGCGAAGCGTCTCG
>NZ_JBFUKD010000191.1:0-6011 GCF_056401005.1 Microvirga sp. P4_G7
GCATCGCCCATCTGATCGCGACCGGAAAGGCGCGGCCCTTCGACATCCTCTCGGTCACCTTCACCAACAAGGCCGCCCGCGAGATGAAGGAGCGGGTCGCCAATCTGATCGGGCCCATGGCCGAGGGCATGCAATGGCTCGGCACGTTTCACTCGATCGGCACCAAGATCTTGCGTCGCCACGCCGAGCTCGTCGGACTTCGTTCGGATTTCACGATTCTCGGGACCGACGATCAGCTCCGCCTGATGAAACAGGTGATCGAGGCGGAGAACATCGACGAAAAACGTTGGCCGGCGCGCCAGCTCGCATCCTACATCGATGGCTGGAAGAACCGTGGTCTCTCGCCGAACCAGGTTCCCGCCGGAGAAGCCGGTGCATTCGCCAACGGCAAGGGCGGCAAGCTCTACAGCGCCTACCAGGATCGTCTGAAAACACTCAACGCGGTCGATTTCGGCGATCTGCTGCTCGAATGTTTGCGCTTGTGGCGCGAGCACCCAGACGTTCTGCAGCAATATCAGAACCGTTTCCGCTACATGCTGGTGGACGAGTATCAGGACACCAACGTCGCCCAGTATCTGTGGCTGCGCCTGCTCGCTCAGACCCGCAAGAATATCTGTTGCGTCGGCGATGACGATCAGTCGATCTATGGCTGGCGCGGAGCCGAAGTCGACAACATCTTACGTTTCGAGCACGATTTTCCCGGTGCGGTCGTGATCCGCCTGGAACGGAACTATCGCTCCACCGCGCATATCCTGTCCGCCGCCTCCGGCCTCATCGCCAAGAACCAGGACAGACTTGGCAAGACCCTGCGCACCGAAGACGAGCCCGGCGAGAAAGTCACGCTGACCGGCGCATGGGATTCCGAGGATGAAGCACGCCTGATCGGTGAAGAGATCGAAGCGCTCCATTCCAAGAAGCATTCGCTCGCGGAGATTGCGATTCTCGTGCGCATCTCGGCGCAGATGCGCGAGATCGAAGATCGGCTCGTGACACTCGGTGTGCCCTACCGGGTCATCGGCGGGCCGCGCTTCTACGAGCGTGCCGAAATCCGAGACGCCCTCGCCTATCTCAGATGCGTCAACCAACCGGCGGACGATCTCGCTTTCGAGCGCATCGTCAACGTTCCCAAGCGCGGTCTCGGCGATGCGACACTGCAAATTCTGCACAACCACGCCCGCGCGGCACGTGTTCCGCTGATGGAAGCGGCGCGCTTCATGGTCGAGACAGACGAGTTGAAGGCGAAGCCCCGATCAACCTTGCGGGATCTTCTCATTTCGTTCGGTCGCTGGGCGAAGTTGTCGGAAACGATGACGCAGTCGGAAGTCGCGCAGACGGTTCTGGAGGAATCCGGCTACACGGAGATGTGGCAGAAGGATCGTTCCGCGGACGCGGCCGGGCGTCTGGAAAACCTCAAGGAGCTCGTGCGTTCCATGGAGGAGTTTCCCGATCTCCAGAGCTTCCTCGAACATGTGTCGCTCGTGATGGACGCCAACGAGAGCGATACTACCGAACGTGTGAGCCTCATGACCCTCCATGCCGCGAAGGGTCTGGAATTCGACACTGTCTTCCTGCCCGGCTGGGAGGAAGGGCTGTTTCCTAACCAACGCGCCCTCGACGAGAGCGGCCGCGCCGGGCTCGAAGAAGAGCGTCGACTCGCCCATGTGGGCCTGACCCGAGCGAAGCGGCGGGCCAAAATCTATTTCGCCTCCAATCGACGCATTCACGGCATGTGGAATTCCACGGTCCCGAGCCGTTTCGTGGACGATTTGCCCGAAGCACACGTCGACGTCGTCGA
This sequence comes from Microvirga sp. P4_G7, assembly GCF_056401005.1. NCBI lineage: Bacteria > Pseudomonadati > Pseudomonadota > Alphaproteobacteria > Hyphomicrobiales > Methylobacteriaceae > Microvirga > Microvirga sp. P4_G7. The sequence goes on from NZ_JBFUKD010000191.1 coordinate 1,796, forward strand.
CGCGCCCGCGCAATTCTCCCAAGGCGGTTTCGCCGAAGGCTCCCGTTTCGACCGGATGTCCAACTTCAACGGCTCGTCCTACCAGACGCCAGGTTGGCAGCGGGCCCAGGCGCGCAAGGCCGCCGGCGGTTTCGAGGACGGAGGCTATTCCGGCCGCCGCTCGGGCGACCGCCGCGGGCCCATGACGATCGAGGGCGAACTCGTCGCCCGCTCCACGGGCGCTGGATCGGACTTCAGCCTCGAGGACCGGATCCTGCATACCAAGTTCGGCCCCGGCACCGTCGCTGCCATCGACGGCAACAAGCTGACCGTCGATTTCGACAAGGCAGGCCGCAAGATGGTGCTGGACAGCTTCGTGGAACGGTTGGGCTGACGGCCCGAGCCGGGGGACAACGGGCGGTTCTGCTCTAGCCACCCGGCTGCGACTGTGGAACCATCGCTTCGTCGAGTATGGCAAGCGAGGGCTTCGATGTTCCCCCTATCCCATATGCTGAAATCCTTCGTGCGCGTCGGGACGCTGAAGGTGGTCGATGCGGAGGGCAAAGTGCATGTCTTCGCCGGCTCCCCCGGCCYCGCCGTCACGATGCGCCTGACGGACAAGTCGCTTTACCACAAGCTGTTCCTCAATCCGGAGCTGCATGCGGGCGAGGCCTATATGGACGGCAGGCTGAGCTTCGAGGACGGCTCGACGCTCAAGGATTTCCTGACGCTGTTCTCCATGAACCGGATCGCGCTCGGCACATATCCGATGCAGAAGATGCTGCGGCGGGTTTCGCGCGGATTGAAGCGCTTTCAACAGGCGAACAAGATCGGCGAAGCGCAGCGCAACGTGGCGCACCATTACGATCTCGGCAACGATTTCTACAAGCTCTTCCTCGACAAGGGCATGCAATATTCATGCGCCTACTTCCTGCACGAAGACGATACGTTGGAAGAGGCGCAACAGAACAAGCTGCGCCTCATCGCATCCAAGTTGCAATTGAAGCCGGGTTTGAGAATTCTCGACATCGGGAGCGGTTGGGGCGATCTCGCGCTTTATCTCGCCGCGATGGAGGACGTCGACGTGACCGGCGTCACGCTCTCCAAGGAACAGCATGCTTTGTCCAACGAGAAGGCGCGCCGGGCAGGCCTAGCCGATCGCGTTCGCTTCGAATTGCTCGATTATCGCAAACTCGAAAAGCGTTTCGACCGCATCGTCTCCGTCGGCATGTTCGAGCATGTGGGCGTGCACCATTACGGCGAGTTCTTCGCCAAGATAAACGCCTTGCTCGATGACGACGGCCTGATGGTGCTGCATTCGATCGGCCATATGAGTCCGCCGGGAACGGCGAGTCCATGGCTGCGCAAATACATTTTTCCTGGCGCCTATTCTCCGGCGCTGTCCGAGGTCTTTCCGGTCGTCGAACAGGCAAGCCTTTGGGTCACCGACTTGGAATTCCTGCGCGTTCACTATGCGGAGACGCTCAAGCATTGGCATCAGCGGTTCGAAGAGAATCGCGCTGCGATCGCCGCCATGTACGACGAGCGCTTCTGCCGCATGTGGGAGTTCTATCTCATCAGCGCGGAAATGATGTTTCGCACCGGGAGCCAACTGGTTTTCCATATGCAGCTCGCGCGCAAACGGGACGCCGCTCCCATCGTCCGGGACTATGTCACGGACCTGCAGCGGGTCTATCGCGGCCTCGAATGGGAGAAACTCCAGATCCTGAAGGAGGGTCAGCCGGCTCCCGCGTGACAAGTGCGGCTCGTCGAGCCGACGTGACGGCGCCTTCAGGGGGTGGTAAGCGAATGCCATGCTCGAAGGTCTTCACCCCAATCGCCCGACCCATGTCCTGCGCATCAGCACGGACCAGAATTCCGCGCGTGCGATGACGGAGTTGATCGGGGAGATCTTCGATCCAGCCGAGACGGCGGTCGCCGCGTTCGAAACCGCCGATGACGGGCCCTGGCTGCTGGAGGCGTACTTCGCCCGTAAACCGGACGAAGAGGCTGTTCGCAACCTCCTGCGGCCCATCGTCGGGGCGGAAGCCGACAAGGGCGTGTTCCTGCCGCTCGACCAGCGCGATTGGGTGAAGTCCTCGTTGGAGGGGCTGAAACCCGTCCGGGCCGGTCGCATCCTCGTCCACGGTGCGCACGACCGCGACGAACGGCGCCCGAACGACCTGACCATCGAGATCGAGGCCGCCCTCGCCTTTGGCACTGGGCATCACGGCACCACGAAAAGCTGCCTCGATGCTTTCGTCGACGAATTGAAGCTGCGCACGCCCCGCCACGTACTCGACGTCGGCACGGGCACCGGTATTCTCGCTTTCGCGGCGGCAAAAATACTGAAGCGGCCCGTCGTTGCCGGCGATATCGATCCGGAAGCGGTTCGCGTCGCACGCGAGAACGCCAAGCTCAACGGAATCGCCCCTTGGCTACGGCTTTACGTGGGACCYGGCGTGAAACATGCCGAGGCAGACAGGCCCGGTCATTTCGATCTCGTCTTTGCCAATATTCTGGCAAAGCCCTTGCGCGTGCTCGCCCCTTCCCTGTCGCGGGTCGCGACGGCGGACGGGACGCTGATCCTCTCCGGCCTTCTCGGCCGGGATGTGCCGGGCATCCTGTCGTCCTATGGCGCCCAGGGATGGCATCTTCAGCGCCGCTACGATCTCGAAGGCTGGGTCGCCCTCGTGTTGAAGCGCGGTGGAGCAAGCCCGCGGCCGTTCAGGTACTACGCCTGAACTATTCCTGCTCGACGAACGGATAGCGCTTCGCCAGCGCGCGACGCAGTGCGAAAGCGTCGGCGCAGATGTCGTAGACTGTCTTGATCACAGTGATCAGCATGATTTTCTCCTGCAGAGTGTATGGAAACGCTTAGCGCTCGAACCGCGCAGCCAACTGACGGATGAGGTCGTCATGCCGGCTCAGTTCGATGGCGGCGGAACGCGACCGGCTTTCCATGATGGCGGTGGCGAGGCGCTTGGCCAAAATGACCGCGCCAATCGAAAGGATGGCGCTGGTGGCCCAGGACGGCGTGACAACAGACATGGTCCATCTCCAACGGCGATGTTGCGATGACCCTTCTGCGTTCCTCGGTATTGTTGTTGCACTAAAGGTAAGCGTCGCTGACCTTTGCGGTAAGGGGTCGGCCTGCATGAGAGCTATTCGCTGGGTGCAGTGCACAATGATTGCCGCCCCAATGACGAGCAGTCTCTGCATAACTGGCGCTCACAGCGCACACTGCATAATCACTTCGCCACTGTTGCGGTCGCGGGCGCTGCCGCCTAGCCTGACGCCCGATCGACACCCCAGATTCTCCCAGCACCGAAACCCATGGCCCAGTTCCAGTCCTTCGACGATTCCACCTCCCCCTCCCAAGGTCCCGAGCGCATCGCGAAGCTCCGCGCCGAAATGGCGCGCCGCGGTATCGCCGGGTTCATCGTGCCCCGCGCCGACGAGCATCAGAGCGAGTACGTGCCCAAGAGCGCCGAACGTCTCGCATGGCTGACTGGGTTCACCGGGTCGGCAGGGACGGCTGTCATCTTGCAGGACAAGGCCGCACTCATCGTCGACGGCCGCTATACGATCCAGGCCGCGGAACAGGTCGACACGGCGGTCATCTCGCCGGTCCAGCTCGCGGACAAGACGGCGGAAGACTGGATTGCGGATCATCTGCCTCAAGGGGGCACGTTCGCGTACGATCCATGGCTTCACACGATCGACGGCACCAAGCGCCTCGAAAAGGCCGTGGCGCGGGCCGGAGGCAAGCTCCTGCCGGTTGACCTCAATCTCATCGACGTCATCTGGATCGACCGTCCTGCGCCACCTCGGGCGCCCGTTCGTCCTCATCCGCTGGAATATGCCGGCGAGACCGCCCAGTCGAAGCTCGAACGTCTGCGCAAGAAAATGGCCGACGACAAGCTCGACGCGGTCGTGATTTCCGATCCGCACAACCTCGCTTGGGCGTTCAACCTTCGCGGCGGCGACGTGGCCTATACGCCTCTTCCGCTCGGCTACGCGATCATCCCCAAGGAAGGCCGAGCCGATCTGTTCTTCGATCCCGCCAAGATCACCAACGAAGCGGGCGCGGCGGTTGGAGACCTTGCACAGTTCTCGGACATGTCGGCCTTTTCCGGCGCGCTCGACAAGCTCGGCCAGAAACATGCGAAGGTCCGGATCGACACGACGACGGGAGCCGTCGTCCTCGCGCGGCGAATCGAGAATGCGGGCGGCA
>NZ_JBFUKD010000192.1:0-5998 GCF_056401005.1 Microvirga sp. P4_G7
GCCGTGCAGACGTTGTCGATGATGGCGCGCACACGCTCTTCGGCGAGATCGCGGACCTCGCTTGTGAGCGAGCGGACGGTGCCGAGAATCGTCACGTTCTGCGGAATGACGTTGAAGGCTTCGCCGCCTTTGATGGAGCAGACGGAGACGACAGCGGATTCGAGAGGATCGACGCTGCGCGACACCACCGTTTGCAGCGCCGTGATCACATGACTTGCGACGAGGATCGGATCGATCGAATCGTGCGGACGTGCGGCGTGGCCGCCCTTGCCCTCGATCGTCAAGGTGAACCGGTCGGCGGCGGCTGCGATCGGGCCGGGCCGGATGGCGAACGCGCCCACGGCGATGCCCGGCATGTTGTGCATGCCGTAGACTTCCTGAATGCCGAAGCGCTCCATCAGACCGTCCTTGATCATCGCATCCGCGCCCGCGCCGCCCTCTTCAGCCGGCTGGAAGATCATGATCGCGGTGCCGTCGAAATTGCGGGTTTCGGCGAGGTATTTCGCGGCGCCGAGCAGCATCGAGGTGTGGCCGTCATGGCCGCAGGCATGCATCTTGCCGGGTACCTTCGATTTGTATCCGACGTCGGTCGCTTCTTCGATCGGGAGCGCGTCCATGTCGGCGCGCAGGCCGACGACCTTGCCCGAACCGTTGGCGCGGCCGCGGATCACGCCGACGACGCCGGTCCGTCCGATCCCCGTGACCACCTCGTCGCAGCCGAACGCCTTCAACTTCTCCGCGACGATACCCGCGGTCCGGTGCACCTCGTATAGAAGCTCGGGGTTCTCATGAAAGTCGCGGCGCCAAGCCGTGATCTCATCGGTGAAATCGGCAACACGGTTGATGATGGGCATGGAAGACCTGTGTCTGAAAGGTGGAAGGAACGCGCGTGTTTCGCCGGTATCCTAACGAGAGCCAGCGAAGCAGGGAACGGGTCCGATGGTCAATCCGTCAGATGCTTGGAACGAGCGGCCGTTCGCGGCGCAGAAAGATCGCCTTGGGCCGTTTGGTGCGGAACTGGCCGCGATCGATAGCGACGAACATCAGCATGGCCATGACGAGGGCCGTGAACCACCAGGCTTGCGCCGTTCCGACGCCGAAGCAGCCGAGCGCATAGGCGGAGGCGAAGGTCGCCATGATTCCGGGCACGAGCAGGGGTCGTTCGCCCTCGGAGCCCATCACCGACGCATGGAGGACGATGGCGCCGGTGACCGCGCCGATGAGCCCGAGTTCATACCAGATCTCGAACAGGAAAGAGCTCGGCGCCGTTGGGTCGAGCAATCCGGCGAAACGTCCACGCAGGGCGGTCTCGAGCCCATGGCCCGTCACCAGCCGCACCGGCTCGCCCACGATCACGGCGCGCCAGACGTCGAGACCGTCGACGAGCGACGCGTCGGGTCCGAAGAGATTGACGACCACGGGCTTGAGGACGAAGGGCAGCGCCGGCGCCAGCAACAGCAGGCCGCCGAGGAGGATGGCGGTCAGCCGCACGCCRAATTGAGGGCTGATGGCGGTGACCGCGAAAAGCGCCGCTCCCGCGGTCAGTCCCTGGAGGGGGAGTGGGCCCGGGCCGAGAACGGTCGCGAGCGCGACCGCGACGGCGAGCAGAACCGCTTCGATATTGCGTCCGCGCGAATGCAGCCATGTTACGGCGGGCCACACGAAAACGGCGAGGAGAATCAGTCCGCGCTCCAGGTTCTGACTGTCGGGATCGATCGGTGCGATGCCGCGCACGCCCGCGATGCAAGCGATGACGGCCGCAAGCCCGATTCCCACCGAAAGCATATAGAGATTGGCCGAGCGCATGCGGTCAGGCAGAGCGAGAAATCCGGCTGCCGCCATCAGCAGCATGCCGACGATGTTGATCAGCCGCTCCGTGGCCTCCGACAGGAATGGCGTCCAGATCAGCGACAATCCCGTCCAGATGAACAGGACCAAGCCCGCGACGCCGCCGCGCGAGAGCAGAAGCCCGCCCAGGCGCTGTCGGGACACCCGCGAGCCGCCGTCCAGCACGGCGGCGAGGACCAGGAGAATGATCGCGACCGGGCCGAGGATGACGATGGCCCGTCTCGCGAACAACGCAGCCGTCGGGCCGACGAGAAACAGCAACGCGAAACCGAGCCGCCGCAGGACGGCTGCAGCGGCGCTCGACGGGTCGGCCGGGGAAGAAGTGCGGGCCATGAAGGGCTAGGACAATCGAAGGTTGAACGGGTGGCGTCAGGCCGACCGTATCGGAGGCGCACAGCGAAAGCTGTAGGCGCCGCGCAACACTCCCGCGATGTCGTCGTTCGAAACCGTCTCAGGCTTTGGCCCGGCCTCTGAGAAATTTGACGATGGCGGAAAAGTCCTCGTCCCCGTGGCCCTCGCCGTCGAACAGCGCGTAAAGTTGGGCGGCCTCCGCACCTAGGGGTGTCACCGCGTTGGTGGTCACAGCGGCTTCCTGTGCGAGCCGGAGATCCTTGAGCATCAGGGCCGCCGCGAAACCGGGCTTGTAGCCGTTATTGGCCGGCGAGGCGGGCACCGGGCCGGGCACAGGGCAATAGCTCGTCAGTGACCAGCACTGGCCGGAAGCGGTCGATGCGACGTCGAACAAGGCCTGATGCGAGAGCCCGAGTTTTTCGGCGAGCACGAACGCCTCCGCGACGCCGATCATCGAAATGCCGAGGATCATGTTGTTGCAGATCTTGGCCGCCTGGCCGGAGCCGGCATCGCCACAATGGACCACCCGTTTTCCCATCTCGGACAGAACCGGGCGTCCGCGTCCGAACGCGTCGGCCGAGCCCCCGACCATGAAAGTCAGCGTTGCGCCGGTCGCGCCGCCGACGCCACCGGAGACCGGAGCATCGAGCGCCGCAAGATTGCGCTCGCGCGCCATCTCATGCGCTTCGCGGGCGCTTTTTACATCGATCGTCGAACAATCGATGACGAGCGCGCCCTGTTTGACCACTGGCAGGATCCCGGACCAGACGGAAAGCACGTGCGCGCCCGCCGGCAACATCGTGATGACGACATCGGCGTTGCGGGCCGCGTCGAGGGCCGAGCCGACGACGGTGATGCCGTTGGCCCGCGCCCGGTCGTTTGAGGCGGGCACGAGATCGAAACCCATGACCGTGTGATCCGCCTTCACCAGATTGGTGGCCATCGGGCCGCCCATGTTGCCGAGGCCGATAAACCCGATCGACGCCATGGCTTCCTCCGCTTTATTGTTTTCGTTCCCGTCCCAACAGGTCCCGCGCCACGATGAGGCGCATGATCTCGTTGGTCCCCTCGAGAATCTGATGCACGCGTAGATCGCGCACGATCTTCTCGACCCCGTAATCGGCAAGATAACCGTAGCCACCGTGAATCTGCAGCGCGTCGTTGGCGACATTGAAACCGGTGTCGGTCGCAAAGCGCTTCGCCATGGCGCAGAGCTTGGTCGCATCCGGCGTTTTCGCATCGAGCGCGCATGCGGCACGCCACAGCAGCGTTCGGGCGGCTTCCAACTCCGTCGCCATATCGGCAAAGCGGAACTGGAGCGCCTGAAAATCCGCGATGGACTTGCCGAACGCCTTACGGTCGGTGGCATAGGCGAGAGCCTTGTCGAGGGCGGCTTGCGCGCCGCCCAAAGAGCACGCGCCGATATTGAGACGGCCGCCGTCGAGACCCGACATCGCGATCTTGAAGCCGACACCTTCCTCGGACAGCCGGTTCGCGACAGGCACGCGCGCATCCTCGAAGATCACGGCKCGTGTCGRYTGCGCGTTCCAGCCCATCTTCTTTTCGAGCGCGCCGAACGAGACACCGGGCGTCTCCTTTTCGATCACCAGGGCCGAGACGCCGGCCGCGCCGCCTTCGCCGGTGCGCACCATCGTCACGTAGATGTCGGAAACACCGGCGCCGGAAATGAACTGCTTCACGCCATTGACCACATATTGATCGCCGTCGCGTACGGCGCGGGTCTTGAGCGCAGCGGCGTCCGAGCCCGATCCCGGTTCGGTCAGGCAATAGCTGCCGATGAGATCCATCGTGCAGAGCTCGGGGAGAAAGCGCTGCCGCTGTTCGTCCGAGCCATAGCGGTCGATCATCCACGTCACCATGTTGTGGATCGACAGATAGGCGGACACGGCGGGGCATCCGGTCGCGAGCGCTTCGAAGATCAGCGCCGCGTCGAGACGCGACATCCCGGAACCGCCGACGTCGTCGCGGGTGTAGATCGCCGCCATTCCGAGCGCCGCCGCCTCGCGCATCACGTCGACTGGAAAATGCTTGGTCTCGTCCCATTCGAGGGCATGCGGCGCGAGTTTCTCCGCTGCAAAGGCGAGCGCCATGTCGCGGACGGCAATCTGATCGTCTGTGAGATCGAACTGAGTCATGGCCCTAGATCGTCATGCCCGCTTGCGTTGGGGCACCCCGACTTTCGATCTAGATCGCGATGAGTTTGTGGCCAATCGGGGCACATACCGCGGCGCCGGGTCGACCCTGATGCGAAATGGCCGGGGACGAGCCCCGGCCATCGTATTCTTACTTCATCGTCGGGATCGAGAATTCCGCGCCTTCCTTGATGCCCGACGGCCAACGCGTGGTGACGGTTTTCGTCTTCGTATAGAAGCGAATGGCATCCGGGCCGTGCTGATTGAGATCGCCGAAACCCGACCGTTTCCAGCCGCCGAAGGTGTAATAGGCCAGCGGCACGGGGATCGGTACGTTGATGCCCACCATGCCCACATCCACCTTGGAGGCGAAATCGCGCGCCGCGTCGCCGTCGCGGGTGTAGATCGCGACGCCGTTGCCGTATTCGTGCTCGGTCGGCAATCGCAGGGCCTCGTCATAATCCTTGGCGCGGACCACGGAGAGAACCGGGCCGAAAATCTCTTCCTTGTAGATGCGCATGTCGGGGCGCACGTCGTCGAACAGGCACCCACCCATGTAGAAGCCGTTCTCGTAGCCCTGCATCTTGAACTTGCGGCCATCGACCGCGAGCTTCGCGCCTTCCTTCACGCCCTGGTCCACATAGGACAGGACCTTGTCGAGATGGGCCCTCGTCACGAGCGGGCCGAAATCCGCGGAGGGATCGGTCGAAGGGCCGACCTTCAGGCTTTCGACACGGGGAATGAGCTTGTGCAGCAGAGCGTCCGCGGTGGCCTTGCCGACGGGCACTGCGACCGAGATCGCCATGCAACGTTCGCCGGCCGAGCCGTAGCCCGCGCCGATGAGCGCATCGACCGCCTGATCCATGTCCGCATCGGGCATGATGATCATGTGGTTCTTGGCGCCGCCGAAGCACTGGGCGCGCTTGCCGTTGGCGGTCGCCCGGGAATAGACGTATTCCGCGATCGCCGAAGAGCCGACGAAGCCGACGGCCTTGATGTCGCGATCATCGAGAATGCCGTCGACGGATTCCTTGTCGCCGTTGACGACGTTGAGGATGCCGGCCGGTAGTCCAGCCTCCATCATCAGTTCGGCGAGACGCATCGGCACGCCGGGCGCGCGCTCGGACGGCTTGAGAATGAAGGCGTTGCCGCACGCGATCGCGGGAGCGAGCTTCCACAGGGGGATCATGGCCGGGAAATTGAACGGCGTGATGCCGGCGACGACGCCCAGCGCCTGGCGGATCGAGTACATGTCGATGCCCGGGCCCGCGCCTTCGGAGAACTCGCCCTTCATCAGGTGCGGAATGCCGGTGCAGAACTCGGCGACTTCGACGCCGCGCTGAATGTCGCCCTTGGCGTCGACGATGGTCTTGCCGTGCTCGCGGGCCAGAAGTTCGGCCAGGGAGTCGTTCTCCTTGGCGATGAGTTCGAGGAACTTCATCAGAACGCGGGCGCGGCGCTGCGGGTTGGTGGTGGCCCAGGCGGGCTGTGCGGCCTTGGAGTTTTCGACAGCCTTGCGCAACTAGTCGTTGGAGGCGAGAGCGACCTTGGCGATGACTTCGCCGGTCATGGGCTGAAACACGTCGGCCGTCCGTTCCGAAGACCCGGCGACGTGCTTGCCGCCGATGAAATGTCCGACTTCACGC
>NZ_JBFUKD010000193.1:0-5984 GCF_056401005.1 Microvirga sp. P4_G7
CGCCATCCGCGACCTTTATAACAAGGATATCGACGATATCCTGGTTTCCGGCGACGAGGGTTATAGGGAAGCGAAGGACTTCATGCGCATGCTCATGCCGAGCCATGCGAAGATCGTCCAACCTTATCGCGAACAGCAGCCTCTTTTCGCCAAGTACGGCATCGAGGCTCAACTCGATGCGATGTTCTCGAATACGGTCACGCTGAAATCCGGCGGCTATCTCGTCATCAACCCGACCGAGGCTCTGGTTTCGATCGACGTCAACTCGGGACGTTCGACCCGCGAGCACAATATCGAGGACACGGCGCTTCGCACGAACCTCGAAGCGGCCGAGGAAATCGCACGCCAGCTGCGCCTGCGGGATCTGGCCGGTCTCGTGGTGATCGACTTCATCGACATGGAAGAGAAGCGGAACAACCGCGCCGTCGAGAAGAAACTGAACGAGTGCCTCAAGAACGATCGCGCCCGTATCCAGGTCGGCCGCATCTCGCCCTTCGGTCTCCTGGAGATGTCGCGTCAGCGCATCCGCACCGGTGTCTTGGAATCGTCCTCGATCCCTTGCCCGCATTGTGCCGGGACCGGCTCCCTCCGGGCGACTCCGTCGGTTGCGTTGAATGTTCTGCGCACCATCGAGGAAACGCTGATCAAAAGCGCAGGCTACAACCTGATCGTCCGTACGCGGGTTGAGGCGGCGTTCTACATTCTCAACCAGAAGCGCATCCACCTGCGTGAGCTGGAAACCCGATTCGGTGTTTCCATCACCATCCAGGCCGATGAATCGCTGATGGGCACCACCACATTCGCGATCGATCGGGGCGAACCGGCCCTGCGCATCGAGCACAAGGCGGCCGCGACCGGCGTCCAGATCGACGCCATCGTCCCCGAAGACGAGTCGGACGAAGTCGAGGAAGCGACGTTCGAAGACGTCGAGGCCGAGTCCGACGAGAGCACCACTGAATCCGAACGCGGAGAAGAGGGTGACGGCAACGGCCGCCGTCGTCGTCGCCGCCGTCGCCGGCGTGGGCGCGACCGGGAAGGTGCGGCCGGTGAGGCCGAGACGGGTGATGAAGGCGAGGCTCGCGAGGAAGATGGCGAAAGCGTCTCGTCGGACGAGCAGGAGACCGCGGAAGCCTCTGAGGACGACGCCAATGGCGAGCCCGGAAGCGAGGAGCGCAACAGCCGCCGTCGTCGTCGTGGACGTCGTGGTGGTCGCGGCCGCAACCGCGAGGAAGGCTCGGAGCAGATCTCCGAGGGAGCAGCTTCGAGCGACGAAACGCCCCGCGCCAGCGAGCCCCGTTGGGTTCCCGAAACCGTGAGCGCAGAACCAGTCGAAGTGGAAGCCCAGGCGACCAGCGTTCCGCGCTTCACGGCTCCTCAACGCGAACCTGTGGAAGCCCGTGCCGAGGAACAGGCTATCGAGGCCATGACGCCGGCGCTTCCCGAGCCTGAACCGGTCGCCGTCGTGCTCACCCCGGCCGACCCGGATCGGCCCAAGCGAGCCGGCTGGTGGTCTAAAGCCAAGTCAGTGCTCAGCGGATCGTGATCCGTTGAGCCGATCTTAAGTGAGAGCCCCCGGCATCGTCGGGGGCTTTTTCGTTACATCGACTCGATCGTTGACTTGATCGGCGGATAGCTCGCGTTGCGCAAATAGTCCTATCGTTCCGTAATGACATTCATTACAAGTGCACAAGCTCCGTCAGGACCCCGCGATGCCCTTCCCCAAAACACTCCCAAACGATCTGACCGCACCAACGGGAGTGCGGCAGCGCGTGTCGCCACCCCTCCAAACCTTCATCGACCTCGCCGCCGCTCCGCTCGCTGCCGGGTCCGAGTATGTGCTCACGGCCCAGGCCGAAACACTGACCGGTGGAGCGGGCGATGACACCTTCATCGCGCACCGTTGGCACGTCGATGACGACGAGCTATATGGCGGCGACGGGAACGACACTCTTCGCTTGATCGATGGAGGGCAGATCCGCGTTATGGATCTCAAGGCCCTCGTCAGCATCGAAACGATCACCGGTTCGGTCGCGGACGATATCATCTACACGCTTGCCACCCAATTGACGGACGTCAGACGGATCGACGGCGGCGGTGGGAACGACCGCCTCGCCATATACGGGCCGACAGTCGATCTCACCGGGAAAACGATTACCGGATTCGCGTCGATCTATGTGTCGGAAGCGGTCGTGACGGTCGACGACAAGCAGATGGCATTCGCCCTTACCGCGAACGATTCTCACGACGACAAGGTGATCCTCACGCAAGGTTCTCTCTCACGAGAGGATCGGCTGGAGTTGCACCGAAACGGGTTTGAGACGGTCGAGGGGAAGAACGCAGCCGGCGAAACGGTCGTCACGCGCAGCCAGCCGGAGTTTCGCGAAATCGACGGGGACCGCGTGCCGTTCAACCGCGACGGTCCGTCTTTCATCGACGCCGGTCGCAACGCGGTGATCGACGCCGTTCTCAATCCCTGGCTGTTCGGCGCCTACCTGTGGGATACTCCAGGATATCCCACGCAAGGGACTTTTGGTCTCGATACGTCTGCCGGCAGTGGCATCACGCTCTCGGACGAAAGGACGGCCATTGGCAGGGCCGTCCATGTGGATGGAATTCTGGTCGGATACATGACGACCCCCGACAATGGATTGTCGATCGGCATCGAATTCGATTTCTTGGCCGGCGCAGCCACGCCCGCCCTGGTGCAGAGACTCATCCGCGCGCTCACGTACAGCAACGTGGTCGATCCCGTGGACGCTGAGTTCAAAATCGAACTTTATCTGGTTGACGAGAGAGCCAACGAAATAGGGGCGACGATTACGGTCGACCCTGCGATGCCCGTCAACCACAACCCGACCCAGGTCGAGCTCAGCCACACGAGCATTGACGAAATGGCCAAAGCGGGCACTTCGGTGGGAACACTCACGGCCCTGGATCCCGACGCCGGCGAGACTTTCACCTACACCCTTCTCGACAATGCCAACGGCCGATTTGCCATCGACGGGAACAAGCTCGTCGTCGCCAATGGCAGCCTTCTCGACTACGAGATCGCGACCTCCCATTCGATCACGATCCGCGTGACGGATTCAGGTGGTCTCACGTTCGACAAGAGCATTGCCATTCACGTTCGCGACGTCGTCGAAAACGCTCCGCATCCTGAACCGGAGAAGCCCGAGACAATCATCGGAACGGGCCGGGCCGATCGCCTGACAGGAACGATCGGCGTCGACAAGATTTGGGGCGGCGGCGGAAACGACACAATCCTGGGCGGCAATGGTGACGACGTTCTCCGCGGTGGCGCCGGCAAGGATACTCTCGCGGGCCAAGCGGGCAGAGACACGTTCATCTTCGACACGGCCCTGGCGCGCAAGAATAACAGCAACATCGACACGATCACGGATCTGTCGGCGAAGCACGATCGCATCCTTCTCGACAACAATGTGTTCAAAACACTCAGCAACAGGGGATCTGCCGACAATCCGGTTCCGCTGTCCAAGCAGGCGTTCTGGAAGGGCACCAGGGCGCACGATGCCTCCGATCGCATCATCTACAACCCTAAGACGGGGGAGCTGTTCTACGACGGCGACGGCACCGGCTCTCAGGCCGCCATCAAATTCGCGGTGCTCCGGAATAAGCCCGGCAGCTTCAGCGAGAAGGACATTTTCGTGATTTGATCGCGATCCGCTACTTCAACCAATTCGCCAAACGAGCCACGGTTTCGCGACAATCGTTTTCCGAGCCGGCGAACGACAGTCGCATATAGTGAGCGCCTTCGATCGGATCGAAATCCAACCCGGGCGTCGCGGCGACGCCCGCCTCTTCAAGCATGCGCTTGCAGAACCCGATGGAATCGTTCGTGTAGCGGGCGATGTCCGCATAGATGTAGAACGCACCATCGACCGGATGCATCTCGGTGATGCCGATCCGTGGAAGCTCCTCTAGCAGCAGCGCGCGATTGCGCGCATAACCAGCCTTGATCTGCTCCAGCTCTTCGGTGGCCTCAAAGGCTGCAAGAGCCGCGACCTGCGAGAGATAGGGCGGCGAAATGTAGAGGTTTTGCGCGAGCCGCTCTATGGGCCGAACCAATCTATCCGGCACGATGATCCAGCCGATGCGCCAACCCGTCATGCAGTAGTATTTGGAGAACGAGTTGATCACGACCGCATCGTCGTCCGAGGTGAGCGCCGTCGAGGCCGGCTCCCCATAAGTCAGCCCGTGGTAAATTTCGTCCGAGACAAACCAGAGGCCGAGCTTCCGGCATGTTTCTCCTAGACCCGCCAGCGCCCTCCGGCCGATCATGGTGCCGGAAGGATTGGCCGGGCTCATGGCCAAGATGCCGTGAAATGGCTTGTCCAGATACGCCTTCTGCACAGCGTCTGCGGTCATGATCCAACCGTCAGACCGCCCAAGCGGCATCACCACCGGCTCGAGATCGAGCGCTTCCAAGATATTTCGATAGGCTGGGTATCCCGGCGCGGTAATCGCAACGCGTTGCCCGGTGTCGAACAGGCTCAGAAAGGCCAGCACGAAGCCTGCCGACGAGCCAGTCGTGACGACCACTCGCTCCGGTGAGATCGCCACACCATAGGTATCGCGATAATGCCGCGCGATCCGCTCGCGCAATGGCGCCAGGCCGAGCGCCTCGGTGTACCCGATACGGCCGAGGTCCAGAGCGGCCTTCGCTGCCTCGCGCACGATCCGCGGAGCCGCGGCGGATGGCTGGCCGACCTCCATATGGATGACGCTGTCGCCTCGCCTTTCTTTCGCCGCGGCGGCGCTCAATACATCCATGGCCAAAAAGGACGAGACGCGGTCCATGCGCTGGGCGATGCTGGGGAGTGGCGGCGTGGCTATCGATTTTGTCATGGAGGGCTCCTATCCGCTTGAGCCGCCGCCTTCAACATCTTGTCAACGAAGGCGTGATTTGACGTTGGCGCACCTACAGCGTTAACCCAAGTCCTCGATAATCTCTCATTCTTAGACGACCGACGGCCATGTCTCTCTCAAATGGTCCCGTTCCATGCATCGCCGCAAAAGGACAGATAATGCGCTTCTCTCTTCGCCATGCCCTCGGAATGGTGGCTGTTGCCGGAACGCTCGTGCTCGGTGCATCGGCCAACGCCCAGAACGCGCCGTTCAATGAGGCGCAACGCCAAGCCATCGGCGGGATCGTGCGGGATTATCTCCTGAAAAACCCGGAAGTTCTCCAGGAGGTGATTGCCGAACTGGAGAAGCGCCAAGCCGACACTCAACGCACTGCYCAATCCGCCGCGATGAAAGAATCGCGCCAAGCGATCCTGAATGCCCCTCACTCCTATGTGGCCGGGAACCCGATGGGCGACGTCACGCTTGTCGAGTTTTTCGACTACAATTGCGGTTACTGCAAAAAGGCTCTGAGCGACGTCCGGACTCTGGCGAAAGCAGACCCGAAATTGCG
This sequence comes from Microvirga sp. P4_G7, assembly GCF_056401005.1. Taxonomy (NCBI): domain Bacteria; kingdom Pseudomonadati; phylum Pseudomonadota; class Alphaproteobacteria; order Hyphomicrobiales; family Methylobacteriaceae; genus Microvirga; species Microvirga sp. P4_G7. The sequence continues at coordinate 5,438 of NZ_JBFUKD010000193.1, forward strand.
TATTGTTCTGAAAGACTTCCCAGTGCTGGGTCCCGAGTCGCTTGAAGCAAGCCGAGTTGCCCTGGCCGCCCGCAACCAGCTCCAGGGCGACAAGCTTTTCGACTATCATTACAAGCTCATGGACAGCCGCGGCCGTGTGAACGGCGAGCGCGCCATCGCCGTCGCCAAAGAGATGGGTCTCGACGTCGCCCGGCTTCAGAAGGACATGAACAGCGACGAAGTCCGCGCCGCGCTTCAGGAGAATGCCGCCCTTGGCGACAAGCTCGGCCTCACCGGTACCCCGGCCTTCATCGTCGGCGACGAGGTCATCCCCGGCGCCGTCGGCCTGGAACCGCTGAAGCAGGTCGTGGCCAACGTCCGCCAGTGCGGCAAGGCCGATTGTCGGACCCAGTGAGGGTCCGGGACCGGCTTTGGGCCCAAGATTAGGCGGTAATCCCCTTCTTCCACCGGAATGAGCATGTCGCTCCCCTTTCCCAAGCCTCGGCTTTTGGCTAAGAGGGCGGTTCGGCTTCCGCTTGCGGAGGCTATTGGAGTGCTCCTGCCGCAA
>NZ_JBFUKD010000194.1:0-5969 GCF_056401005.1 Microvirga sp. P4_G7
GGTCTCGGCTCTTCCGATACGCCGTCGAACATCGTCGAAAACAGACATCGCATGGCGGCCGATCTGGACATTCCGGACAACGCACTTCTCAGCCTCTTTCAGGTTCATTCCTCCGACGTGGTCGTGGTGGACGGCCCGTGGACTGGGGAGCGGCCGAAAGCCGACGGCATGGTCACAAATGTCCCCAATCTGGCGCTGGCGATTTCGACGGCCGATTGCGGCCCGATCCTTTTCACCGATCCGCGGGCGAATGTGATCGGCGCGTGCCATGCTGGCTGGAAGGGAGCGCTCAACGGCATTCTCGAAGCGACCATCGAATCCATGGAAAACCTCGGCGCTCAACGGGAACACATCGTTGCCGTCCTTGGGCCGACCATCAGCCGGGAAGCATATGAGGTCGGTGCGGATTTCGTCGAGCGGTTCACCGAAGCCGATGGCGACAATCGCCGTTTCTTTTCGCCGAGCGCGCGCACTGGGCATGCGCAATTCGATTTGCCCGCGTATATCGGTTCGCGATTGACGGCGGCGGGAATTGGCGAGTTCGCCGATCTCGGGCTTTGCACCTATTCGGACGAGGAACGCTTCTATAGCTACCGGCGTACGACGCATCGCAAGGAACCGGACTACGGTCGCCTGATCTCGGCCATCTCGCTTCTTCCGAGTCCGCTCATTCTGTGATGCCGGCGATATCCGGCGTCTCCCAGGCGAGATGCTGTCCGCCATCGACCGCGATTGTCTGACCGGTCACGCTGCGCGCGCTCGCAAGGAACAACACCGCGTCGGCAATCTCATCGGGTGAGACGGCGCGACGCATCAGGACGCGTCGGGCCTGCTGCGCAAAATCGTCCTTCGACTGACGCACGCCAGCCAGCGTCGGACCGGGCGCCACCGCGTTGACGCGCACCTTCGGCGCCAACGCCTGGGCGAGGGTCTTCGTCGCGTCGAAGAGCGCCGCCTTGCTGAGCGCGTAGGAGAAGAACAACGGCGTTGGCTTCAACACCCTTTGATCGACGATATTGACGATCGACGCATCCAGTCCGTCGGGGACCTGTCGAGCAAAATCCTTCGCGATGAAGAGGGGAGCGCGAAGATTGACCTCAAGATGCCGATCCCAGGTCTCATCGACCAACGTGTCGATTTCGTCAGGTATAAATTCCGACGCATTGTTGACGAGCAGCGAGAGCGGACCGACGCGCTCGCGACTGACCTGAATCAATGCCGAGACGGCGATTCGATCGTTGAGATCTGCCTCGACGACGGCGGCTTGTCCCCCATGGTGAATGATTTCTTTCCGCAAACGCTCGGCCTGGTCGCCCGAATTGTGGCAGTGAATCGCAACAGCGAAACCCTCTCCCGCGAGCCTCTCGGCGATGCGCCTCCCGATCCTCGCCGCGCCGCCGGTCACCAGAGCCGCCTTCCGCACCGCCGTCTCCGCCTGCTGTTGCCATTATGCAGCAAAGATTTCCTTCTTGGATCCGAATTCAAGTTTTGGCGCGCGGATGCCGAACCAAACGCCAAGCGCGGCGTTTCATTTCCAGCGATGCCACAAGGGGACCGGCTTGCACATTGTCGCCACGTTACCGCCACGGTGCCTTCCGGTGCTGTGCTTGGCGGGCAACAGACCTCGTGCGGCCATCGCTCTATAAGGTGCCTGTAAGTCGTCCGGGGCCGTTTCGGTCTTGGGGCAGACAACGATAGGAATGGAGACCATGAAGAAGATTCTTCTCGCCGGCGTTGCGTTCGTCGGTTTTGCCGGAGCAGCCATGGCTGCGGACCTTCCCGCTCGCACGGCACCGGCCCCAGTCTATGCGCCCGCGATTCCGGTCTTTACTTGGACTGGCTTTTACGTCGGCGTGAACGCCGGTTACGGCTGGAACACCAACAATTCCAGGACCTTCGATCCGGTTCTCGGCTATTATGGTGACAGCGGCAGCGACGGCGGCTTCGTCGGTGGTGGCCAGATCGGTTACAACTACCAGATGGGTCAGTTCGTGATCGGTGCTGAAACCGACATTCAGTACGCCGATCTCGGCACGGATCGTGGCTACTACGGCAATTTTGGCGGTAGCAGCAGCGGCAACTGGTTCGGCACGTTGCGTGCCCGCGCCGGCTTCGCGATCGACCGCGCTCTCATCTACGCCACCGGTGGTCTTGCCTATGGTGACATTGGCGGCAACAACTCGATCTACAACCCGGCGCTCGGCTATTACCTGAGCAATGGCGACAGCACGAAGACCGGCTGGGTTCTCGGCGGTGGTGTCGAGTACGCGTTCACGAACAACCTGACCGCCAAGGTCGAAGGTCTGTACGTGAACCTCGGCAGCGACAACGGCAACGACTATCCCTACCTCGCGGGCGTCGGTTATTCCGGCAAGCGCGATACGGAATTCGGCGTCGTCCGGGCCGGCTTGAACTACAAGTTCAACACCTACTGAGATCGAGACTACTCCGATCGAAAAAGCCCGGTGGAAACACCGGGCTTTTTTGTATCAGCTCTTCATCTTGGTTTTCTCGAAGGCCGGCACGCGAGCTTCAAAGTCGGCGAGCCACGCCACCAGTTTCGGATGTGTCTTGCGCCACCGGCCTTCCATCCGCAAATCGAGATATCCAAGGGCGCAGGCCTGGGTGATATGGCCCACATGGATCTTCGCTGCCGGTTGAGAGAGAACATCCTCGGCATAGGACAGCGCCCGCGCCGCCTTGTCCGCATGATGCTCGACCCATCGCGGCTCGCGCTTGTCTTCCGTGCGCCAGCGGCCCTCATAAACCTCTAAAAGCGCAGCATCCATGATGCCGTCGGCAAGCGCCTGCTGACGAAGTGCTGCGAAGCGATCCCATCCGTCGGGGTAGATTTTTCCTCCGCCGGCGAGATGATCGAGATATTCCACGATGACCCGTGAATCGTAGAGTGCCTCGCCGTTCTCCAGGATGAGTGCCGGAATTTTCCCAAGCGGGTTTTGCTGACGCAACGTGTCGGCGGGGTTGTTGGTATCGGCCTCCGCGATCGTGATCTGGTCATGCAGACCGAGAAGGTCGGCGGCGATCTTGACCTTTCGGCCGAACGGTGAGGCGGGAGAAGAACGGAGAACTAGCATCGAATTGACCTCGGCGGGAATGACATCCCTCAATGGACAAAGCTCCGGCCGAGGGCAAGCCGTTCCTTCAGGCGGCGGGGCCGAAGGCTTCGCACCGATAGGCGCCGTAACTGCCGCGCGCAAGCCGATCCGCCAAGGCCGGCAGAAGGATCTCGGCCTCTTCTCTCAGCGTCCACGAGGGATTGAAGACCACCAGACCGCTCCCGTTGAGCCGAGAGGCGTCGCGCGGGTCGTCGACGAGCAGTTCCAGCCGCAAACCCGGACGCGGACTTTCATTCGTCAAACGCTTATAGAGCGCGTCGACGGGCGCCATATCCTTAATCGGATACCAACCGACATAAACCCCGGTCGGCCATTTGCGCAAAGCGTCGAGCAGCTCGGAACCGAGGCGATCAAGCTCGTTTGGCTGCTCGTAGGGCGGATCCACCAGAACGAGACCGCGCTTTTCTTTCGGGGGGATCAAGGAATGGAGCGCCGTCCATCCATCCAGATGCAGCACTTTGAGGTTCGTGACCGCATTATACCGCTCCGCCAAGGCGGCGTTGTCGGCCGGGTGGAGTTCCACGAGAACGCCGCGATCCTGAGACCGCAACATTTCGCGAAGGATCGCCGGGGAGCCGGGATAGATGGTCTCCCCATACCGAGCCCGAAGATCGGCGACGGTTTTGCGATAGGGCGCAAGCAGCGCCTCGACTTGCGGCGAGAACGGCTCAGCCAGCCGCCCGATCCCGTCGACCCATTCAGCCGTTCTGGATGATTGGTCCCCCTTCAGATTGTAGAGACCGATCCCCGCATGCGTATCGACGACGCGAAGCGGCGTGTCCTTGCGTTGAAGGTACGCAAGGATCCGCACGAGGAAGGCGTGTTTCATGACGTCGGCGAAATTGCCGGCGTGGAACGCGTGTCTGTAGTTCATCTGTCCCGCCGCGAGCCCGTGTCCGAAACCATGTTCATGGACGGTTATGGCCGGACAACGGACGGCAAGGCAAGCCGCGCCTCTCGAGGAGACGTACCTCCTCAGAAGACGCGCGCACTCGTGACGCCCAAATAGCAGAGCCCGTCGCCGGGCTTCGGGGTCTTGTTCGGAAAGATGATGTACCCGTCGCTCGGCGCCGCGACGGTCTCACCATCTGCCCTGCGAACGATGATCTCCCCCTTGGCGATGGTGTCCCCGGTATTCCAAGCTCCCTCGAGACGATCGCCCTCGGTGTTGCAGAGGATTACATCGACGATCTGGATCGCGGTGGYCGCGCTCACGGCCGGGGCCGGGGCATCGACAAGGCCGAGATGGGCCAATGCGTTGAGAATGGCGGCATAGCCGACCTCGATCGATTGCGGATCGTCGTGGGAACCGCATTCGAGGGTGACCCCATAGCCGCCGGCGAAGCGCATATACTCGGTCGTCCCGATTCCTTCCGCGCTCGCGGTTTCGTAACCGCGCTTCAACCGCTCCTTGACGAAGCGGTCGTACACATCGAGCCAGCCATGGATGACAACCGATGTTCCGAGCCTGACGGCAAACTCGCCTTCGGGCCTCGCGAAACGAAACGGTTCGATGGCTCCCGAATTGTCATTGGGACCGGCGAAGACGAAGGGCTCGCCTTCCGATTTGAACGAATGGATATCGAGCAGAACGTCATGCGCGCGTAGAAGCGCGCAAAGTCGATTTCCGATGACGTCCTCATAGTCCTGCGGAATCGGTTTGTCGCCAAGATTGCGATTGAGATTGCGATCGCCTTCGCGCGTGCGCTGGCGAAAGGCTTTCATGTTGGCAACAGGTACGAATGTCACCTCGCCCCGCTGGATGGAAAGGCGACCGGCGCGGCAATCTGCTATTGCGCGCAGGATAGCGTTGGGTCCGCAGGGTTCGTTGCCGTGGACAGCGCCGATCACGATCAATTTAGGGCCTGGCTTGAGTCCCGCGAAGGTCACGGTTTCCAGGGGCGATGTCACGTCCGGTGCTTGGACTACCTCCGCTCCCTCGTAGCCGATGTCGATCGTCATGCCCGGTTCGAGACGACGGACGAGTTCCATGAGGTCATTTGCAGGAACGCCGATGCATCCCGCTGTACCGCGCAGATCGGCGCGGGCCGCGTGAATGAACAACGCGCTACCGCGACCGGCCTCAGTCGTGCTGTCGTTGAAACCAATCGGGACGATGATATCGAAAAGCGGTTCATCGCGGATCCGCGCGAGCCGCTCGTCCTGGCGCTCATCACCGTCTGCGTACACCAAACGGTTATAGGCACCTCCATCCTCTTCCCAGATCATGCCAGCCGACAGAGGAACGAAGGGAAATGTCGAGCCATTTCCGAAATTCGGAAGGGCGGCCGAATTGTAGAATCCATAACGAAGCGGGAAGACTCCGATCGGCGTCCGCCTGTCGCCTTCGCGCTTCAACGACGCTTGGACGAGCCCGGCTGCGCCGACGACGCAGCGGATCGTCCAATCGTCGATCGACAACGTGGCGTGGTGGGTGTTGTCGCGCTCCTGCGGAACGCGGATGCGAATTGTGGGAATGCGAGCCATGTCCAGTCTTTCGATAATGGGCTGTGGTGCTGGTTCGAGCCTGCTCGCAAACCAGAACGCTTTGTCTAGTTGGCGATTTCCGCCACGCGGCGGCAACGAACGAAATGATCYTTCTCGATCTCCTCGAGCATCGGCGTCGGCGGCATCCGGCAAATGTCGCGCACTTCGGGGCAGCGCGGGTTGAAACCGCATCCTGTCGGTGGATCAAGCGGATTGGGTATCTCGCCGGTGATCTTGGTTCCCTGATTGCGACCGAACGGATCCGGGATCGCCGCGATGAGCGCCCGCGTATACGGGTGGCGCGGATTGGTGAAGATCGTTTCCCAACCGCCGGTTTCGACGATC